>JAZRXZ010000079.1:0-1191 GCA_045600445.1 Bacteroidales bacterium
GACAGAATTGCAATAATGAGCATTAGGACTACGAAAGCAATCGTAACGACAAGCGATGCCTTCATTGCCAAGCCTATGCCACGAAACAGCCCATTGATATTAGGGATAAACTTCAGGAGCCTGAGGCTCTTGAACACTCTCAATGTTCGAAGCGATAAAATAATATTCGTAGCCACAACTCCTTCGATGAATAGATTTGCAAGGGAAGGTACCGCAACAAGTGTAATGATAAAATCAAATATGATTATCCGCAGTTTACCGCATAATTTCTTGTTGGTCTGAAATTATATTCCTACTTTTGCTTCAACAAGTTACATAGTCTATGAAGTTATTGGAATTCAGCCGTCAGTTCTCCACGGAAGAGGATTGCGAGCGTTATCTGAAGGAGCAGCGCGAGAAGCATGGTATGGTGTGTCCAAAGTGCGGCTGCAAGAAGATGTACTGGGACAAGTGCCACAAGCGCTGGGTGTGCAGCAAGTGCAGGAAAGAGGTCACTCTCACGTCCGGCACGGTCATGCATGGCAGCAACCTGCCTCTGATGTACTGGTTTACCGCCATACATTTGCTGACCTCCACGAAGAAGACCTTCTCGGCTCTGGAGATGCAGCGCCAGCTGGGTCACAAGCGTTATCAGCCGATATGGGAAATGATGCACAAGTTGCGCGATGTGATGGGGCGTCGTGATTCCGAATACAAACTGACAGACATAGTCGAACTTGACGAGGGTTACTTCTCGACTGACGGCACAGGTAGTCGCGACAAGGACAGCAACCTCAAGCGCGGTGTCGGCAGCCAGCGCAAGACCAAGGTTCTGGTGATGGTGGAGAGCGCGGAGTCCGATTCTCCGAAAAAGGGGCAGAAGTCACGCAGGTGCGGGCACATCAGGATGAAAGTGATGAAGGATCTCAAGTCCGAAACGTTTGAGAAGGAGACTGAGAACTGTGTGGACTGTGAAGCCACAGTGATAATGGATGGTCTTCACGCCCACAGCGGTGTAGAGAAGACGGTGGCGCATTCCCTAAAGCAGGTTGTACCCGGAAAGGATGCCCCAAAGCTACTGCCATGGGTGCATATTGCCATTTCAAACGCCAAGTCCCTGTTCGCTGACATGTACCATGGTGTGAAAGATGAGTTCCTTCAGGAATATCTCAACGAGTTCTGTTACAAGTTCAACAGGATGTTCTTCGGAGA
>JAZRXZ010000080.1:0-1087 GCA_045600445.1 Bacteroidales bacterium
ACAAGGGTAAAACAATCTTCGCACAGCTTATGTCTCTTTTCACCGAATATGAATTCAGCAAGTGTGTGGGTCGCAACAAAGGCGACAGGCATGCCATCAAGTTCAATTGCAGGGACCAGTTCCTTGTGATGAGCTTTGCTCAGTTCACAGACAGAAGCGGTCTGAGGGATATCGAGACTACGCTTGACCTTTGCTCGCAGGACTTGTATCGGTCTGGCCTGAAGGTGATATCGAAGTCCACCCTTGAAGAAGCGAACGAGAAGCATGATTGGCGTATATATCAGGACTTTAGCTATGTCCTGATAAAGAAGGCGAAGGACCTTTATGCCGGCGAGAAGTTGAGAATAGACCTTGACGAAATGGTTTGCTCCTTCGACAGCAGCACCATTGAGTTGTGTCTTTCTCTCTGCCCCTGGGCAACACTTCATCACGGAAAGGGCGGCGTCAAGATGCACACGCTGATGGATCTGAACGGCTCTATTCCAACGTTTATACGCCTTACGGAGGCCTCTGTGCACGATTCCAAGATACTGGAGGAGGTTCCTGTGGAACCGAATGCATACTATCTCATGGATAAGGGTTATGTCAAGTTTGATACGCTCTACACCCATTTTCACCAGAACCATGCGTGGTTCGTTACGAGGGCCAAAGACAACATGAAGTATGAAGTTGTGGATAGACGGGAAGTTGATCCTCAGGCAGGTCTTATCTCCGATGAGACTATCAGACTCACTGGATACTACACTTCCAGGAAGTATCCCGACAACCTCAGACTCGTTGTTTATGAGGACTTTAGAGACGGTACCGTCTATCGATTCCTGACCAATAACTTCACTCTGGAGGCGATTACCATCGCCGAACTCTACCGTGAAAGGTGGCAGATTGAGATCTTCTTCAAATGGATCAAGCAGCACCTGCACATCAAATCCTTCTACGGAACGAGCAAGAATGCAGTCTTCACGCAGATATGGATAGCCATCTGTGACTACCTTCTGCTTATCATTGCCAAGAAGCAATATGGACTGAATCCAAGTCTTCATCTTATCTCTAATTCCATCGGACAAATCCTCTTCAGGAGAGGTGATAT
>JAZRXZ010000081.1:0-59943 GCA_045600445.1 Bacteroidales bacterium
GTACTTGTTGAGGATGTACTTCTCGAGCGGCGCCTTGAAGGCTGCCAGATCGGACGCTGGTGACGCCATGCAGACAGCCTGCATCTTGAGGCGGATCATGCCATAGAGGCGGTCACGCTCCTCGTCGAGCGCCACCATGTCGGCGGTGT
Organism: Bacteroidales bacterium; assembly: GCA_045600445.1. Classification (GTDB taxonomy): domain Bacteria; phylum Bacteroidota; class Bacteroidia; order Bacteroidales; family UBA3663; genus Liminaster. The sequence continues at coordinate 150 of JAZRXZ010000081.1, forward strand.
ACATACTGCCCTGCGCTTTGAGGACGATGTCCTGCTCGGCGTTGACGGTGTTCTTAAACTCGGTAAACTTCTCGGTGTTCAAGCCGAGATCTTCTGCGCCGATCTTGCTGAGTGCAAGCACGACGTTGTTGAAGAAGGCCACATGCTCTGCGTTGCGGAGCTGGGTGAAAGAAAGGGTGTTAATGACTAACATTGTTAAAAGTTAATAGTTAATAGTTAAGTTTGCCGCGCGGTGTCAAAATGATTTTTTTGACGGTGCAAAGATACGAAACTCTTAACTCCTACTTGACGGTTAATGACGGTTAACCCTAGGGATTTTTAACTTTTTTGCTTTTTGTCAACACCCTAAAAAGGCCCTATTCGAGATAGTACAGGATTAAATCAGCCTGCCTCTTGGTGATATATCTGCTCCTTGCTTTATACCCACACTTCATGAGTTTTGCAGAGAGCTCAGGATCTCCCTTGATCAAGCGCCGCATATTTTGTACAGCACTTTCTGAATTATCGCTCAGCGCAGGAAAAAGCTGTAGCGCAATCTTAAATCTCTGTATTTTCATAATTACCATATCCTAATCTGCCTATCCTCCTCCATCACCTTCTCCACTCCGTAGATACGGTTCTCCTCAGGGCAGAACCCTGCGAGGAACTGTGTGGTGCTGCCGTCGCGGTTCTTCTCTACCTTGACGAGGATCAGGCCCTTGGGGTCGGTGCGCTCGAAGGGGCGCGGGAGAGGCGCGTGCTCGAAGTCGGCATTGTAGAGGATGATGACCATGTCGGCCGCCTCGGCGATCTCACCCGAGTCACGCAGGTGCATCATGAACGGCTCGCCCGTGACGGCACGGTTGATCTGCGAGAGCAGCAGGATGGTGATGCCCAGCTCCTGCGCCACCTCATGCAGGCGATGCGCGATGCCACCGAGCAGCTTGGTCGTGTTCTCGAAGCGCGAACCTGCCGACGCATTCATCAGCTGCAGGTAATCGACCACCACGCACTGGATGCCATGCTGCTTCTGGAGCGAGCGGATAGACATGATGAGCGCGTCGAGGTCGCGGATGTTACGGTTGTCGAAGTAGAACTGCCGCGCCACCGACTCCTGCAGCCTACTGATGGCCTCGCGCACACGCTCCAGATCGGAGGCAGGCAGGCGCAAGCGCTGTATGGCGTTCGATGACACACCGCACTCCATGGCCACGATGCGGCTGGTGACCTTCTGCATCGACATCTCCATGCTGTAGAAAGCCACGCGCTGCCCTGCCTTGAGCGCATGGAGGGCGATGCTGGTGGCGAAGGTGGTCTTGCCGTGGCTCGACTTGGCACCGATCACCACGAGGCCGTCAGAAGGGAGGCCGCCTGTGTGGTCGATCTGTGGCAATCCGCAGAGCATGCCTGTGTGGCGCTTGGTCTCGTCCTGGTTGTCGGCAATGACCTGCAGCAGGTCGTCGAGCTTCTGGTGGAGCGTCACGAAGCTGTCTGGTGATCCCATGACGATCTTGTCGAGCGTCTCGTGCACCTCCTTGATGCCTTCGAGCAAGGGAGCGGTCATGTCGGAATGCAGATTCATGATGATCGGCACCACGAAGCCGAGCTTGCGACGGATGGCGTACTCCTGCAGGCGCAGCACCATACGGTCGAGCTCCATCTGCTCGTTGGCCGCGAAGACCTTCTCGGCCGTGGCAGTCATGATCGATGCCACCACGTCGGGGTGCAGCGTGTTGCGCAGCTCATCGGCCACCGAGAGCATATCGATCTCGCGGCCCTCGGCATAGAGCTGGGCGATGGTGCGGAAGATGGCGACGTGCTCGTTGATGTAGAAACAGTCCTCCGAGAGGAGCTGCATCACCTGGAGGGGAGCCGTGCGCTCGTTGATCAGACGATTGAGCACACCGGCCTCCAGGTTCTGGTCGTAGACGGGTACGACTGCAAATTGGGTTTTTTCTGTCATAATTGATTTTTTTTGATTTCCTTTGACGGAGAATAAATTCATAAACCTCGGCGATCACGCTTGCGCTCTCTAGCTTCGAGCCAGCGTCTGGCTGTCCTGGCACAGCTGCGTGAGGTCTGCGTGAGCCCCGGGCGATCGTTCATGTCGATGAGCACCGAGCGGATATCGTCGATAGAATAGAGCTCGCGCAGCTCTTTGAGATCGTCGAACGTGATAGGTTCTTCGAACTGGAAGAGATGCGGACACTCGTTCTGCAAGAAGATCTCGAATGATTCTTCTGCCGCCTGCTCTGCCACGACGCTCTCCTCTAGTCTTATATTCTCTTTACTATCTACAAGGACAGGCGCGCTACCTGGAGGTGTGGTCACCAGCGTAGGCGCGGGTGTATCCTCGGGTGCAGGCTCTTGTGTACACGCAAGCGTAGGCTCATGCGTATACGCAGGCGAGCCGAAGATAAGAGACAGCTCAGGAAAGTTGCCCTGAGGCTCGATGACTCCGTTCTCTTTCATGTCCTTCACAATCTTGAGGCAGCCCTCTGCAGACTTGACAAACAAGCGGTATTCGCGCAGTATCTCCTGAGCTTCGCCCCACTTGAGACCTTTGCCCTTGAGCGTGAGCAGATGAAACTCCGGTAGCGCATGGCCAGCCAGGAAGGTGGCACTGACCACCTTCCAGTAGAAACCTATTCCAGCTAAGCCGTATCGGTTTTCGATACGGTTTAGCACTGGGGAATAGATCCAGTCAGATGAGACTTGATAGAATTGCATAATTTTTATATAAATAGTTAACAGTGAACAGTGAACAGTTAAATGTCATCTGTTAACTGAGCTGCCGAAGAAGGCCGCGTAAGATCCCACATACGTGATGCTCTTAGCCACACGTCCATCGAGCGGAGTGACGTAATAATTGATCTTCATGATGTGGCCGACGCGCAGGGTGACGTCCTCCGCCATCTTACCTTCGAGGAAGATGCCGATGTGGTCCTTGACAACGCCATTCGGGTAGAAGCGCTCGACCACGATATGGCGCACAAACTGATTCTTTCGACCAGAGCGACAGATAAGACAGCTGACGCTGATGAGACGGCACAGAGCACGGCGATTCTGAAATGATGCAATCGCTTCGTAAAGATTAAAATTCATGACTTTCTAAATTGACTTTTAATTATTTATATTGTGAACGCTGCTCGTCTGCACTCATAAAGAGCACGCTGCATGAGGGCCCATCACACGACAGAAGCAGCGCCAAACCCAAAGAGCGGAATATCTTGCTCTTGTGGTTTGGCGCGGCAAAGGTGAGAAGAAAAAAGCGGGTATCCAACGACTTTCGCAACGTGAGAAAGTTGGGGAAAGTAAAACGGGGGTTTTGAGAAAGTTGGGGAAAGTAATGCGAAAGTTGGGGAAAGTAATATGTGTTTTTTTACTCAGTCAGCTTCTCAAGGAATGTGAGGGCGATTGACTGATAACTGATAAAGTTTCGGCCTGTGACGGGTGTATCTTCCTCATTCCATTTGCTCACGTCACAGGTTTTGAATGATCCGACGTCCATCTTAGAGCACAAGTCACGGGTATTGATAGGGTAAGGAAGCTTGCCTAAGAGACGCGTTATGAGCATCTCGAATCCTTTGAAGTCACCTTTCACAATCTTCCCGACTTGCACCAGAGGCTTGTAGATGCAGTACCACTGGCGTGTAGAATTAAGGAGTGGCAGTACTTCTTTCAGTGCAGACGTGACCTTCTCGTCTGATGGCACTTGTGACGGTTGGCCAGTGACGAGCTGACGGGCCTCATTGGCTATCTCGTGGAGGATCTCTGCGCGGACGATGTAGGCAAAGAGGTCGGTGAGCTCCTTCTCCTCATAGCCGAGGCGGGTCATCTCGTCGATGGTGCGGCAGATGTCCATGTCACAGCGGAGCCAGATCTGCACGGCTTTGTTGTCGTGGTATCGGTCGTTAAGGCACTGGCGGTCATTGTGTTGGTTATCGCGCTGGTTGTCGTGGTGGCTGTCGCACTCCTCGCGGTAATAGAGCAGTTGCTGCTCGTGGTCGAGAGTGTATTGCTCCTTGAGAGCGTTGAAGCGATGCACCACCTCATCGGCCGAGAGACGAGCCTGCTCGCATAGGTTCTTGATGGCGCGACGTATCACCTTATAGACCTCGTGTATGGTCTCGTATTGCTCGGCGGAGAAGTGGTCATGCACATAGTCCTCGAGGTCGGCTGTGCTGAGCTCCTCGATGGCGGAGAGGAGCAACTGGTACGGATCGTTGCGCAAAGCAGGGAGCAGCGACTGGCCACGCTCGGTGAGATCCTGCTGCACGGAGGCCACGGCCATCTTGGCCAGTTCCTGCACTTCCTGGAGCAGCATATCGAGCAGTTTGACGGAGTTTTTAGACGATGCGGAGGTGTGCTGATAATATCGCTCGACGAGCTGGCTGACGCGCTCCTTGAGCGCATTGATCAGGTCTGCTGACTGCTGCGCGTGACGACGACGTGCTTCAAATTCACTCTCTTGAGAAGGGGTATTGCTCATGGGTGTTTTGATAGTTTTAATTGATTAAGTATTAGATAAAACAATAAAAAAAACGCCAATCACACGTGATCGGCATTAACAAAAAACAAAACGCGAGTTTCGTTATTTTTGAGGGAATAGCACAATCCGAAAACAGACTGCCAAATCTTATGGAACGGATACAATTATGTCTACCTCCCTATATCGCAGGGAAGCAACCATAATAGCATCCGTATACCTAAAGATTGGCAGTCTGTTTTGGGTACGAAAGTCTTATTCTATGCTGCGAAAGTAGTGTTTTTTTCTTAAAATTCCAAATTCTAATAAGAGAATTTGACCAAATAATGCGAAATTATACAGATTGATCATGTTTTTAAGATCCAGCACACTATATTTTGTGCGAAAATGCCCCATAAGATTCAGGAACCAGAATGTTTATATCAGATGATATTTCGAGCAAAGAAAGAAAAAAAAGAGAGAAATATTAAAATAATTGCTTAAAAAATTTGGTGGTATTAAGATAAGTCCTTATCTTTGCAGCGTGCTCTTTAGGAGTGCAGCAGAAAATAAAAAGGCCTGCCCAGTGGCGGCAACCACCGAACAGACCTGTGAAATTAGACTTCAATAGAAACTGAAATCCGAGACTTGGTAATTGTTACACGAAAATTTCTACCAAGCCACTTAAACGAAATTATTACTTTCATAAAAGTTACTATATTAGGATTTTCAGTCCCAAGGTAGCGAAATTCGCTTGCAAAAAGCCTTTATTTCACACAGCAAAGATAGCGATAATCATTGGTACTACCAAGATTCCGCTATCTTTTTTTATTTTCTGCATTCTTTTGCTATCGCAAAAACATCGAACATCTACTATTGATATTTCTATGTAGCAAGTGACAGATATGTGCCTTCAAGACCACTTCTAATTGAAGTTATATAACATTACAATGAAAAGTGACTGAAATATTTGGAGATACGGAGAAATGTGTGTATCTTTGTGGCGTGAAAATATAAAGTCTTATCTAAAAAGTCAAAAAACAGACAACAGATAAAACAAACATAACATATAACAGCATTAATCATTATTTGCGTTCACCTGAAATAGCCTCGGAAACTAATTTGCAGGGATAAACGCCAGAATAATGATCGGTGGCATCGTTTTGCGAGGCCTCCTGTTCATTCGTTCTAAATAACCTATTTTTGATTAATGTCTGTATCGATTAGATACGGGCATTATCTTTAGGTTATTGTGAGCAAACAGGTCCCTGCAATCCGAGGCTATACCTGGGTGAACGCAAGAAGGTAGTGTTCGTATCGCTTTTTTGTATCCATACCAGAAAAACACCGACTGAGGTTTATCGAAAAACACAGATAAGGTTGATGCGAAAACACATAATACCAATTAGCTTCAACCATCAATTATGGAACACCTCAATATGCAAACGCCAGATGGAGCTCAGCTTAATCTGGATGCACTCTATCAACTCTGTCCTTCATGTTTTACGGAAGGTAAGGATACAAACGGAAATCTAACTCATAAGGTCAACTGGAACAAACTGCGTGAACTCCTTGGCGATTATGCTGAGGAGAATGCACCAGAGAGCTATGACTTTACTTGGGTAGGCAAGCGTGCTGCACAGCGTGAAGCTGCTGCGCCTATCAACAAGACTTTACGTCCTTGTCCGGAAGAGTCGGTAGATTGGGAGAATACACAGAACTTGTATATTGAAGGTGATAACTTAGAGGTGCTAAAACTACTCCAGAACTCGTATATGGGTAAGGTCAAGATGATTTACATTGATCCACCTTATAATACGGGCAATGACTTTGTGTATCATGATACGTTTGTCGAATCGACTCACGAATTTGACGAACAAAATATCAATGAGGAAGGAAAACGATATTATTCAAAGAATACAGAAACAAATGGAAGATTTCATTCGGATTGGTGTTCTATGATATATAATCGTTTGATTGTATCAAGAAGTTTGTTAACTGACGATGGGGTTATTTTTATCTCAATTGATGATCATGAAATTCGTAATCTACTCAATATATGTGATGAAGTTTTCGGTGAGTCTAATAGAGTTGGACAATGGTATTGGTTCAAATCTGCTACACCTCCAGCTCTGTCAAAAAAGATCAAAAAGAATATGGAATTTGTGATAGCCTATCAAAAAGGAGGAAACAATGACATATTTTCAGGAATAAAAAAGTCAAGTTCAAGTAATGACCCTATAACAAAGCCTCAAAATTCTTATAAGGAACTTACCTTTAAGCCAGGTGTTATTCATGCTAAGTTCGAAGATAAAACATTCACTCCGGGAATATATGGAACAGATAAATTCCCAAATGAATTATTGAATGATCTTGTTTTTGAAAATGGTGTTAATAAAAATGAAGTAACTTTTAGAAATCGTTTTATTTGGGTGCAAGATACTTTAGATAACCAAATAAAAGAAGGAACTAGGATTGAGGTATCTAAGCAATTAGTTATTTCATATAAAAAGTCAGAATATAATAATGAAGTTCCGCCAAGTTTAATTGATATGCAGGTCGGAGTTGACACAACAGAAAACGCAGGAAGGCATATCGTATCATTATTCGATGGTGTAAAGGTTTTTGATTATCCAAAACCTATTTCTTTATTGAAATATCTTATAAACTTCTTTATAAAGAAGGATGAAAACGCACTAATAATGGATTTCTTCAGTGGTAGTGCATCAATGGCCCATGCTGTTATTTCTCTCAATTCAGAAGATAATGGAAATCGCCATTATTTTATGATCCAATTACCGGAAGATACTCCAGAAAATAGTGATGCATTTAAGTCCGGTTACAAAAACATCTGCGAAATCGGCAAAGAGCGCATCCGTCGCGCAGGAGCCAAGATCAAAGCAGAGAATCCGAATGTGGATACCGGCTTTCGTGTCTTCAAGTGTGACTCATCGAACATGAAGGAGGTGTATTTTGCACCGAAGGATTATTCTCAGGATCTCTTGTCAGGCTTGGAAGAGAATATCAAGGAAGACAGAACGGACCTGGATCTGCTCTTTGACTGCATGCTGCGATGGGGTGTAGAGTTGTCATTGCCATTGAGCCAGAAGAAGGTAGGCGCTTGCACCATCCATAACGTAAACGACGGTGACTTGGTAGCGTGCTTCGATGGTAAGATTACAGAGGCGGTGATTGATGAGATTGCAGCCATGAATCCTCTGCGTGTGGTATTCCGTGACAGCAGCTTCGAGGAGGCTTCAGAAAAAATGAACCTGTTCGAACTCTTCAAGCAGAAATGCCAGTGGAGCGAACAGGAGGTAAAAAATAATGTAAGGGTGATCTGAGGCTTATGCTGCAGGATCATAGCAGACAGAGTTTTCTGCTTCAGTCAGTTCGCATAATCCAGCTTCATGGAACATGCCTTCAAAAGAGAGATCTTCGTCAAGCTGTGGCCAATGAATGCCAGAGTATGTAAGATAGAAGTCCTGACGTTGTTCTGGAGTACCTGCAGCAAGTAGTGGCCATCTACTGATCAGGTAGCTGGCTACTATTCCATCTTTAGTTTGGGCATAGACACGCTCGGTATCAACCCATACTTTATCGATATATCTGCACATATTCTTTTTTATTTTTTGTCTTTGAAGTATTCCTTCCAACGAGCAATAATAACTTCTACGTTCTCTTCGATGACACCCTCGATCATGGAGATTTCATGCTTTTTGAAGCCATGGTTATATACTTGTGTCACTTCTGGAACGACATTGTATTTTGCTTCATGACCATCTTTCTCAATGTGTACATGAATAGGTTCGTGATCATCTGAGTAAAACTTGAAGATAAAGCCAAAAAGAATGAAGATGGTAGGCATATTTGTAACGCATTAAGTTTGTGCGGCAAAGATAGATTGTTTTTACAAGAAATGCAAATTTCTGTGATAAAATATTGATAAAATAGATAAATACATGATATGAAACTGAAATTCAAGAACCAAAAGTTCCAAACAGATGCTGCCAAAGCGGTGACTGATGTATTCAAGCAGCAGCGTAATGCTGCGATGCAGGAATATATGCTTGACACCGGTTATGGTGAAGCTGGCACATTGTCAGTGATGGATGTAATGGGTTTCAGAAATCACCAGCTGACGGTATCGCCAGATCAGCTGTTGGAGAATATCAGAACGATACAGATGGCTGCACAGTTACAGCCGTCGGTAAGCGTCAATACACGAGATCTGCGTCTGACCATAGAGATGGAGACAGGTACGGGTAAGACCTATACCTACATCAAGACGATGTTCGAACTGAACAAACTATATGGCTGGAGTAAGTTCATCATCGTGGTGCCATCGATAGCGATACGTGAAGGTGTGTGCAAGTCGTTCGAGATCATGAGCGAGCACTTTGCTGCTGAGTATGGCAAGCGTATCCAGTCGTTTGTCTATGACTCGAAGCAGCTGACGAAGATCGACCAGTTCGCCTCAGACAGTAACCTGCATGTGATGATCATCAACACACAGGCCTTTGCTGCACGTGGTGAGGATGCACGTCGCATCTATATGAAGCTGGATGCCTTCCGTTCGCGTAAGCCTATTGACGTGATAGCATCGACTCGACCGATATTGATCATCGATGAGCCACAGTCGGTACTCGGTACGGACAAGAAGAATGCTACGCGTAGCCGACTGGAGGAGTTTAAGCCACTCTTTACCTTATTATATAGTGCTACGCACCGTGCCGATGACATCCAGAACATGATCTATCGACTGGATGCCATGGATGCGTATAACCAGAAGCTAGTGAAGAAGATCACGGTGAAAGGTATCGAACAGAAAGGATCGACCGCCACGAATGGCTACCTCTATCTGGAGAGTATAGAGCTGAGTGAGGGAAATCCGAAAGCGCGTATCGGCTTTGACAAGCGTGTAGGTAATGGAGTGAAGCAGGTGACGCAGCTGGTGGCGGATGGCTTCGACATCTATCAGCAGTCGGGTCAGCTGGAGGAATATGCTGATCATTATCGCATCGAGCAGATAGATGGCTACAGTGGCACGGTAAGGCTGCTGAATGGCCTGACACTGAGCGAAGGCGATGTAGTGGGTGCGGTGAACGAAGTGGTGATCAGACGCGCTCAGATTAGAGAGACGATCAAGTCTCATCTGGAGAAGGAACGTAAGCTCTTCAAGCGCGGCATCAAGTGTCTGTCACTGTTCTTCATCGACCATGTAGATAACTACCGACTATATGAAGGTGGAGGCAAGACGAGCAATGGCGTGTATGCGGAGATCTTCGAGGAGGAGTATGCCGAGGAGGTAAGACGCCTGGAAGGTGACCTGTTTGAGGATGAGAAGGATTACTGTAACTATCTGCGGAGGTTTACGGCGGAGCAGGTGCATAACGGTTACTTCTCTCGCGACAAGAAAGGAAACTTCGTAGAGAGTAAGCTGGAAAGAGGCTCTGAGAATAGTAATGATGTATCGGCCTATGATCTGATCATGAAGGATAAGGAGCGATTGCTGTCGCTGGATGAGCCTACACGCTTCATCTTCTCGCACTCGGCGCTGAAGGAAGGTTGGGATAATCCGAACGTCTTCCAGATCTGTACGCTGAAGGATAGCGACAATCAGACGAAGAAACGCCAGGAGGTAGGTCGTGGTATGCGCCTATGTGTGAACCGTGATGGTGAGCGCCAGGATGAGAATGTGCTGCATGGCAACGTCTTTGAGGTGAATGAGCTGACGATCATTGCCAGCGAGTCGTATAACTCGTTTGCATCGAAGCTGCAAACAGAGATTGCTGAGGCTGTGGCTGACCGTCCACAAAAGGTGACACGTGACCTGTTCCTGAATCTGGTGGTTACGAATGCACGTGGCAAGAAGGTGAAGCTGAATGACGATGATGCATCAGAGGTAATGTATACACTCCGCGCGAAAGGATACATCACGAAGCAAGGACAGCTCACACAGCAGTATCATGACGATAAGCTGCAAGGAACACTTGACTTTGGAGAATATGAGGAGTATAAAGGCGATATCGTGAAGCGTCTGGATGCGATCTTCAATCCGGAGTCGATCAAGCCAGAGAATGCGCGTCAGGTGCGTGAGGCGAAGTTCGACACGCGTAAGTTTGAGCGTGTGGAGTTCCAGAAGCTGTGGAAGAAGATCAATCATCAGACCTACTACACGGTGGATTTCTCAACACAGGATCTGATAGAGAAAGCTGCGACACAAATGGATCATCACTTGCATGTCTCGCAGGTAACTATTCAGGTCGTTGAGGGTACCATGGATAAGATCAAGAGCCGTGACGAACTGCTGAGTGGTAAGGCGATGATGGTGAGGGATGATGGCGTATCGAATAACAAAGTAGATGAACTGATAGGTACCCGTGTGCGCTATGACCTAATAGGTAAGCTGGTGGAGAATACACAGCTGACTCGACGTGTGGTGGCGGCTATCCTGAAGAAGATACAGACATCGACCTTCAATCAGTTTAAGATCAATCCGGAGGAGTTTATCATCAAGGCCAGCAACATCATCAATGAATGCAAGGCCATTGCTGTCATTGAGCATGTGAAGTATCACAAACTCGAACAGCAGTTTGAGTCGGATATCTTCAGTGAGACGACGCTGAAGGGTAAGCTCGGCGTAAATGCCATCGAAGCACAGAAGTCGCTCTATGACCTTGTAGTGGTGGATTCTGCAGGTGTAGAGATGAACTTCGCCAAGGATCTGGAGGCAGAATCGGATGTACTTGTCTATACCAAGCTGCCAGGCGGTTTCTATATCAATACGCCTGTGGGTCATTACAATCCTGACTGGGCCATCGTATTCAAAGAAGGTACTGACGTGAAGCACGTCTATTTTGTGGCAGAGACCAAAGGCTCGCTCTCAGAGTCTCAGTTGCGTGACACGGAGAAGTCAAAGATAGAATGTGCTCGCCGTCACTTCGCAACGATCTCAGATGCTTCAGTATCTTATGGCGTGGTGACGAAGTATTCGGAGCTGAGGGATATTATTACGAAATAACTCAGCAATCATACGATTACTCTTCGTTTGATGCGGAGGATGATAATGAAAGCTATAACTCAAATGTTTCTCCTGCGGAGAGATATATACGTGAGGAGGAGCGCTGGCATGCTTGGGAGTGTCCGCATGAGGATTCGTATGAGTGTGACTTCTAAACTTTATACAATGGGATTCTGGAATGAAAATGAAGATTGGATTCTCTTTCAGGAAGGTTCTGGTCCTGATCCTAGGGGTGAGAGCTGTAGTTCTGGCTGTGGTTGCTTACTGATGCTCTTAATCGGATTCTTGGCAATGTTCTATTTCTTAAGATAAATGATGGGAGAATCGCGGATTCTTCGTTATATGAATCATCGGGGACAGATTCTGTGATTCTTCAAGAACCAGAATGTTTATATCTTATAGATTCACAATTGAATAATTCATAAAAAGAGCATCCACTTCTCGGCGTAGAGGTGGATGCTCTTTTTACTACTTCTCTTTGAGTTCTTCCAAAACAAGATCTAGCTTATAGGCAATTTCTTTTGCGTGTGGATGATCTTTTCTGAAGATCAATGCAGCATAGTATGGAATGTCCTCAGTTTGAGTTTCAATAGCACGGAAGATATACTTGTCGTGACCACTGAAAATATTAAATTTTCGTGAGAACAAACGCGCTCGAAGAGCTTCCTGACATTGCAAGTCTTTCTGCTTTGAGCTGAGCCTTAGCTTCTTCTACCGCCTGCTGTTTCTGCTCTATTGACTTGTGGATAGCCAGAACCCACTCTTCTCTCGTTTTATTTAATATCTTTTTCATTGTTATCGGAATTATTCGCCGCAAAGATAGAGTGTTTTCGTGATACCTCCAAATTTTAAGCGATAAAAATGCAACTTTATGGTTTTGAATGTTTTTCCGGAGGGGTGAAGGGGATTTTTAGCAGTTGAAGGAAGCAAAAAGATTATGTTGAGATGCTGTGTTTCTTCCCTAGGCGCTAGTGAGCGTTAATCACCTCACCTGCAGAGTGTGCCACGAACTGCGGAGCGTACTGGCTCTGTATGGTAGCAATACCGGAGGTAAAGGTACCTGGAGCAGTGACGTGGCAGTCGTATGAGAGGGTGTGATGACCCTCTGGCAGACGCGTGATGAAGGCGTTGGTGACGGCATCTTTGGTCTCGAGATAGTAGAAGAAACGATCGGCACGGGTGTAGTGTGATGTCTGATCGACTGGCTCGAGGAAGGCTGGACGCTGATCGACGAGCGTGACATACTCGAGGTCCTTGGCTGCATGGACCTTGAGCGTGATGCGGACACGATCACCGACACGGAGGGTATCGCCTTCGGAGAGAGCGGTGGCCTTGCCTGCTGCATCGACACGGGTAAAGTGCTTGGTAACACCAAGCTCGTCAACGCGCTGCTCACGTACTTCGGCCATCTTGGCCTGGTACTGGTGATAGAGCGAACCCCATGCAGGATTGAGACCCGTGCGAGAGACTTCTACGCGCTTGGTATCGGCAGGCAAGGTCATGCGGACATAACCAAGGTGACGATCAGTGTCGGATACATCGACCATCTGGCCATCGACCAGGATCTCGAACTGTGGGACACTATCGACCGAAGCGTGTAGCCAGTCGGAACCCGTAGAGAGGATGGCGTAGACAGCGTCGGCTGCGAGGCTCGATGAACCCCAGTCGGACGTCTGCTTCTCCAGAAGGAGCCATTCTCGCATCTCGTCGATCTCGGTCTGACGTGGTGAGACTTCGGCAAAGGCCTGGAGCATGGCGGAGGTGCATGCCACTGGTGAGAACCAGCTGTAACGGTCGAGCGACTCCCAGTACATGCCCTTATGAGGATCGTGCAGAGCGAACTGACGGACACTCTCCATGACTCCCTGCGCCTGTGTCTTGCGACCGTAGCGATGGAGCGTGACGGCTGACTGAGCACGTGAGGTCATATCGAGCGTACCCCACTCCTTCTCCAGTTCGTTGAGTGTCTTACTGGTCAACTTGGTGAGGTCCTTGGTCAACGACTTGTTGCCGTAATCAGCGACATCAAGGAGGAGCTGACGGGTGTAGACGTACGACCAGAAACGGAGGTATGATGGCTTGTAGCCGTATTTCTTGGCATCGGTCAACATCTCCTGCTCGCGCTTGAGTGTCTCCTTATCATAATAATGTGAAGCCTCGGTGATAAGCTTGCGAAGCGTAGCATCGTCTGGCAGACAGCCGAGGTGATGGATCTCTCCCAGGAGCTCGAGGACCTGAGAGGTGGCCCAATATGAGGCCTCTGAGCGATCGCCGAAGTCGAGCCACAGGAAGCCACCATCCTTGGCCTGGAGCTTCTCCAGTGAGTGGATGAGCTGTGTGGTGAGCGATGCGTTACGCTTGGCATCAAAGAGCTGGTCGAGCGCCTGCATGCGAAGGGTCTGGCGCTCTGCGTCAGGAAGCCATGGCGATGCGAGGAGCGGACTGATCTTGAGGTCAGCGTTCTGCTGCAACTGTGAGACGAGGACGTCACCTGCTTGTCCCTGACGCTGCTTCCACGAGGTGACGGCTTCGGCAAGGAGCGGATTCTCGGCCGTGATCTTGCCTACAAGTGCGATGGCAAAGAGGTTGTGAGCCAGAGCCGGACTGGTGATGGCGTCGACATCGATGATCGATGGCAGAGCGGTGACACAGTACCAGGTAGGATTGTTACAGTATTCGAGCGTGAGGCGTGAACCTGTGGTCGAAGCTGGTGAGACGACATCGAGACCGAGCTGCGCCGTCTGTGGCTGCAGGTAGAATGGTTGCGTCTCGATGACCGGCGTGATGTCGGTGAGGATAGGAAGGAGCTGCTGCTCGCCATCACCATTGCCATCAGCAGCCAAAGCCTTGATGCGGAAGCCGATGTATGGAGAATCCATCGGTGCAGCATACTGGATGCGGACAACCTCAGTGGCATGACCTGCGAGCTGAAGCTGACGGGTAAGTGTCTGCACGACTGCCTCTGTGCGAGGATCGAAGAGCTCGATGAGAGCGGTGGCTGTGAGCGTGTCGTCAGTAGCGTTCATGACGTTGGCTGCGAGCTCGATGCTATCGCCTGCACGAAGGAAGCGTGGCAGAGAGGCCTGCACCATGACAGGACGCTGTGCAAGGACTTTCTTCTGGAGCTTATCGGTCTGCAAGGTAGGCGTATAGGCCAAGGCCTGCAGGAAGTAGGTGGTGTTGAAGTCAGGGACGTCGAACTCCACGTGGAAGTTACCGTCAGCATCGGACGTAAGCTGCGGCTGCCAGAGCGCTACCTTGACTTCGTCAGTACGAACGGCAACGTCACCCATCGCTGGCTTCTCCTCCGCTTGTGCCTCTGCGTCATTGGTCATCATTGCAGCTTTCATCATTGGCTCTGAAGCCATGACCATAGGAGCGGCATCGGCCATCTCTTCGTAGATAGCACCACCCTCGACCATAGGACTGGCAGCATAAGCCATGAAACGCTCATTCTTACTGCGTGTCATACGCTGTGAATAGAAATCCTGACCGTAGTAGTTTGGCTTTGGCAAGGTGAAGTCGAAGTTCTTGACCGATGCACGTGGAATGCTGTACTGTAGGCGATAGGATGAATCATAATATCGTGGCTCGTGATAGCTGTGCATCGAGTAACTGAAGGTGGTGGCATCAAGAGACCATGGGTTGCTGGCAAGAGCGTTGAGCGCGTCATTATAGAGATCGAGCATCATGCGACCGTTCTGGATCGGAAGGCCGTCCTTGTCGGTGAGACGGAAGGTCCAATGCTCGTGACTGCCAGGACGGATCTTGTCGCGGAAAGAGACGGCGGTAAGGTTGGCCTCATCACGCCAGGTGGCACTGAAGTAAGCGTTGGCCTTGTAGGTCTGGCCTTCGCGGATGGTGTAGAAGTTGATGTTGATCTGCTCATCGAGCTCCTTAGGCATCTGCGCGGTGAACCAGTGGAGACCTGGTGCATAGTAGAGCCAGCCGGCAGACTCCTGACGGCCACGGCTGCTGACGACATAATAGATGTGGCTACCGGTAGTGGTGCCGACGAGGACACGGATGCGACCCGCTTCGTCGATCTTATGGCTCTCATTAGGTACCCAGAGCGAAGAGGCTACTGGAGGAAGCGCATCGCTCTCGCGATAGAGGACGAGACGAGCTTTGGCCTTCTGAGCCTCGTCATCGCCGATGATATGAGCGCGGAGGAGGTACTCGCCTGAAGGGATCTTGTCCCAATTGAACTGCTGCTGATCTGAGAGGAAGTCCTCTGCCTTGATGACGGTAGTATCGTTACCCTGGACACGCAAGAGGTCGTAATGGCAGCGGACAGACTTCTCTGTCTCGTCGGAGCTGACGAAACTGATGTCATACGGCGCTGGCTTGCCAGGAGTGAGACAAAGGGTAGCATCGTAAGCCGAGAGGCCACGGCTACTGCCGATCCAGAACTCCTGCTGACCGGAGTGGGTCTCGCCTGCTGCATTGGTACAAGTAGCTGCAATGGTATAGGTCAAGTAAGGACGACGGCCATTCTCCTGTGAGGCTGGTGTGGTCCAGTCCTTCGGACAGGTGTACTCAAAGCGACCGTCCTTATCGGTCTTCGCAGTGAATGTGCGAGTATTGAAGTCGGCGTCATACCACCACATCCATGCACGTGCAGAGAGTCGACACTGAACCTCAGCGTCGGCTACTGGCATACCCGAATAGGTCATGACACGGCCTTTGACCTTGACCTGCTCGCCTTCGAGCTGGTGAGGATCGGTGTCAGAAAGATCGACCATGAAGGTAGGCGTCTTATACTCGCTGACCTCGATGTACTTGTGGTGGTTATAACGGGTGCTGCCTTCGAGCGAAGAGAGGCGGAGGCTGAAGCGACCGTTCATGCGGTCGGTAGGGATCTGGAAGGAAGAGACGGCCTGTCCCATCTGATCGGTGGTGAGATCCTTCTTCTCGATCTCATTGCCTGAAGCGTCTCGGAAAGAGACCTGGAGCTTGAGCTGTGGCGTAGGCTGGCGCTTGGTGAAGCGGACATTCCAGGCGACAACAGAGAAACGAAGCTCCTCGCCAGGACGATAGATACCCAGGTCGGTCTGCACGGAGAGGCCACACTGGCCGATGCGATTGTCGTAGTCAGAATAATACTCTGAGACCTCTGGCAGGTAGCGGTCCTCTCCCTGAGAGATGGTATACTTAGCCTGATGACGGAGCTCAAGGATGGTACGCCCCTCTGCATCGGTCTGATAGTCCTTGGCGGTAGCATCCTTGCTGTAACGAGAATCTGGTGTGACACTGACGGTAGCACCTGGCATAGGCTTACCCGTCTGGCTGTTGACGGCAAAGACGTGGATCGGCAAAGAAGAATAGTACTCCTCTCCGCCACGCTCCTTGATGGCCATCGGACGGATCTGGAAGGTGCGGATGTCGGAGACGTTGACCATGGCCTCACGAACGTCGCTCTCGCTCAGCTTCTGCTCCTTATGCAGGCCTGCAGGCGTCTGGTATGAGGCCAAGACGATATACTGACCAAATGGGACAGGATCGAAGGTAGCGGTGAGATCGTCGGCATTGAATGGAATCTGTCCACCAGCATGCACTGTGACGGTCTGCATGGCCTTGAAGTCCTTGACCTCCATCTTCCTGACCGTATTACGCTCTGGGGTCTTGTGGAGGCGATAGAGTGTCAGAGTGATGTCGCTGACATTGCGTGAAGTGGCAGTCACAGTGAGACGGTCGGTGCTCTGCTGCACTGACGGATAAGAGAGGCGGACATCTGCGTCCTCAAGCTTGGCAATAAGGTTCTGGATGCGACTGGAGAAGTCGGAAGATGGATAGCGCTTGAGATAATCCTTGAAGGTGGCATAATACTCATCCTCAGGATAATCTGTAAGCAGGAAGAGAGCCGACTCTGGATGATCAATATACTTCTGGTAGAGCTGGATGCTCTCCTTTCGGAGGCCATAGTTCGACCAGACGCTATAGAAAGAGCCTTTGACAATGTATTGCTCGATGAACATGCGTGGTAGGACATCTGCATCAGCCAGATGGCATGTGAGCCACTCCTGACGCTTCTCGTAAGGGAAATAAGTACCTTCGGCTACGCGATAGGTGACGAAGTCGAGGAGCGTAGGGATGGCACGGCTACCCCACTCCGATCCTGCGGTGATGAGGTCGGAGTAATCAGAGAGCGGACGCTGCAGGGATGAGACATCGCCATTGCCAAGCGGATCGAGCGCGTGATCATAGAGGACACTGGCACTCTGCTTGATCTCTGTGTCATGAGGTGCACGGCTGACAATATGAGCCTCAAGGAGATAGAGGAGCGAACGGACATCTGGCGTCAGGAGATTCTCCTTGGCCAGGACCACATCGATCTTATCGCACACCTCCTGCGCATTGTGGCGTGAGACAGCGGTGCGAGAGAGACCTAACTGCACCAGAGACTGCACGATAGCGTGGCCATCACGGCGAGCAATGGCGCTGTCGAGCTCTTTCTGTGCATTCTTGGCTACCGTCTCAGGGTAGCGGAAGTCTGGAAGTTCGTTACTATTCTGGCCGAAGGATTTGAACGGAAATAACATAGTCAGGATAAAAAGAAGGGTTAATAGATAGCGTTTCATAAGCAATTTGTATTTAGTCCTAAGACACCAGAAGAACGACGAAGTTTAATCAGTGAATGCGTTTTCCGCGTGTGGATGGCTTGCCAGGACGTGTATTGCGCCTATATTCTTGTAAAAGCGGTAACTGCCAGTGATACTGCACGGCCAGATAGCGGATCAGCATGACGGTCAATGCACAGCCTAACTGCGTAACGATGACCGGTGCATCCATCTTAATGGCAATGGTATAGAAGAGACCTCCTACCATGCAGGCCAACGCGTAGATATCGCGACGGAAGATGAGTGGCACCTCGTTGATCAGAATGTCACGTATCACACCTCCTGCTGCACCTGTACACATACCCATGATGTTGGCGGCCCAGAAGGAAAAGCCTGCATCGAGCGTCTTCTGAAAGCCTACGATGGTGAAAAGACCGAGGCCAATGGTATCGAAGAGGAAGATAGTATTGGAGATACGTTCGATGAAGCGATGGAGGAAAAGGAAGGCCAGTAGCGCCACGCCTACGATGACGAGATAGATCCACTGCGTCATCCAGAATGGACTGAGGCCCAGCATCAGGTCACGCAAGGTACCACCACCTACCGCAGTGGCCATACCTACGATGAAGGCGCCAAACAGGTCGAACTGCTTGGCAGAGGCAAGTCGCAGGCCTGAGATGGCGAATGCGAAGGTTCCTGTATAATCGACGATATCGACGAATGTTATATCCATATTGATAAAAAAAGTCGTGTAAAGAAAAATCTCTACACGACCCGATATTTGCTTTTAGTAATAAAATCTCTAAATAAAATTGGAGCGAACGTTTAACGAACTACCTCCAATGCAATGTAGCACATGGCAATCATATAGGTTGCAATCATGGCTAACTGAAAATGCTTGTTCTTAAATAACTGTTCCATAAAATAAACACCTTAAAAATTAATAACCATTAAAATAATAACGCAGCAATTAATAAATAAAGTTTCTTTGAGGAGTACCTTTCGACCGGTCTGGAAATTCGTAGAAGACCGTGTCAGGGGCTTTCCTTTTGTTTTGCGCTGCAAAGGTACGACGTTTTTGGCGAATGTGCAAGGAATCTTATCAAAATCGCACAAAATCACAAAATATGAGTCGTTTTAATGGTATTTTGCTATTTTTGGGATGCAAAAAACATGTTATAAAACATATTTTCGACACTTATGGAACGGCAAAAAGAGTGTCAAGCGAAAGATTTCAAAGCTTTTTGGTGTAGAAATTGACAGAAAAATGGACAATCTTACTCGTATACCTGATACATCATCTTCTGTAGGACGGTATCAGCCACTTCCTTACCAGCAAGGACTGTGACCATCTGATGGCCGAGCTGATAGCCGACACCTGCACCACAGGCGGTGATGATGTTGCCATCGAGAATGCAGGACTTCTTCTGGAAGTCAGCACCGAGGAGCTTGTCCTCGAAGCCTGGATAGCAGGTAGCCTTCTTGCCCTGGAGGAGTCCCATGAGGCCATAGACCATAGGAGCGGCACAGACAGCTGCGAGATACTTGCCAGCAGCGTTGTACTCATTGATATACTCTGCGAGTGCTGCACACTGCGAGAGATTGGTCGAACCTGGCATACCGCCTGGCAGGAAGATCATATCGCCATCAGAGAGGTCTGAGGCTGGCAACACCTGATCGGCAATCACTGGAATGCCATTGCTGGCGGTAACTACGTCCTCATCGGAGATGCTGACTGTGACGGTCTGGATACCTGCACGACGGAGAATATCAATTGGAAGGGTAGCCTCGGCAATCTCAAAGCCGTTGGCTAACATAGCGTATACTTTCATATATTTAGCGTTTGGAATGAATAATGCATAATGAATAATGGTTAGTGATGCTACGCGGCATCGGTTATTATTCATTTAATTATTCATTAATCATTATTAATTATTAATTTGAATTATTTACGTATCTGTCCCTCTCCCACCACTATATATTTATAGGTAGTGATCTCAGGCAACGCCATCGGTCCACGAGCATGGAGTTTCTGCGTAGAGATACCGATCTCTGCACCGAATCCGAACTGAGCGCCATCGGTCCACGATGTTGGAAGATTCTGGTAGACACACGCTGCATCGATGACACGTGTGAAGCGACGGCAGACAGTCTCGTCTTCGCTCACGATACTCTCTGAGTGATGGCTGGTGTGCTGCTGGATGAAGTCAATAGCCTCATCGGCACTATCGACAGTGCGGATAACCATGCGATAAGACAATGTCTCCATGCCGAAATGCTCTGGCTGGGCTGGCTTGAGGAGCTCCGCAGGATACTTACCCTCCAGTGCTGCATAGGAACGCGTATCAGCGAGAATCTCTACGGGTGGCTGATTGTCTGCCAATGGCTGACAAAGTGCTGGCAGAGTGGAAAGATGGCTGCTGTGAAGGACGAGACAGTCGAGCGCGTTGCAGACAGAGACGCGACGACACTTGCCATTATGTACGATGGCTGTTGCCTTCGCAAGATCTGCTTTCTCATCGACGTAAGTGTGGCAGACACCTGCACCTGTCTCGATGACAGGGACACGTGCGGTCTCTCTGACAAAGTCGATGAGACGACGGCTACCGCGTGGAATGACCAGATCGACCTTACCGACAGCGGAGAGGAGTTCGGCTGTTGCCTCGCGTTCGTTAGGAAGAAGCGTACAGAGCGCTTCTGGCAAGCCTGCATCGGCCAGGACACGATGGATGATAGACACCTCACACGCGTTGGTATCTGCAGCCTCCTTGCCTCCCTTGAGGATCACGGCGCTACCAGCCTTGAAACAAAGAGAGAAGACATCGATAGTGACGTTAGGACGCGCCTCGTAGATGACACCAATGACACCGAATGGGACAGAGACCTTACGGATGGCCATACCGTTAGGACGGACGGTCTCGCTGAGAACGCGATTGAGTGGCGAAGGCAAAGCTGCCACGTTGCGTGTATCGTTGGCAATCCCCTTGATGCGGTCTTCGTTGAGCATGAGGCGATCGTAGCGGGAGTCAGCAGGATCCATGCGACCCAGATCCTCTCTATTTGACTGGATAATGCTCGCCTTCTGCTCCTCCAGTGCATCTGCCAATGCGGAGAGCACCTCATTAACCTTCTCTTCGGAGAGGTCGAGCAAAGCGTAGCTGGCCTTACGAGCCTCATCGAGCATCTCTGAGACTGATGGTTTCTTTACTACCTCAGCGTACTGGAAGCAATTGTTCTTCTCATCGTACACATAACCGGCTTCGTTGAGCTTCTGCATGAGCGAGGATGGATCAATATCCTCTTCGTCACAAAGTTCATCGAGCGAAGCGTACTGATCGCGTAATTTCATATTGATCATGCTAAAAAGCATGTCAGGATCTTGTGGAAGATACATAGGAGAGTTAGAAGTAGGGGTTATAAGTCGATTCGTATTCAATGGTAGTTGTAGATCCATGGCCTGGATAGACCTTAGTGTCGGCAGGTAATGGCAAGAGCTTCTCTACGATGCTGCGAATAAGGAGAGGACCATTGCCTCCCATCATCGGACCGAAGTCAGAGCGTCCGACGGAGCCACAGAAGAGGACGTCACCAGAGAAGAGCAACTTGTCTTGTGGCAGATAGAAGCAGAGACCATGGAAACTATGTCCGGGACAATCGAGTACCTCAATGCGATGCGACTCCTCTCCTTCTGGTTCTCCGAGCCAGAGTACGTTGCCATCCATCAGGTTCTTGTCGATAGGAAGCCAGTGCAATGGCAGGTCAATGCCGAAGGCCTGATTCTGGAGTGGCAGCGATGGCATGTGAGACTGTTCGTCCATGCTGCCATAGATATGTATATTATAGGTTCGCGCGATGTATGCAGATCCCATACAGTGATCGGTATGTCCATGTGTCTGCAAGACGAACTGCACGCTGAGACCCTTTTCCTCGATATAGCGATGCACACGACTCCACTCAGCATCATTACACATACCAGGATCAACGACAAACGCGAGGCGAGAAGTCTCGTCCCACGCTACATAGCATTGTTCACTGAACGGGTTACAGACAAAGGTATCGACACGTAGCATTTCTTATTTCTTTATCGGAGTATAGAGTACATTCTTCGTCTCAAAGAACTCCTCCTTGAAATACGTAGAGATCGGTACTACCTTCGTCCCCTGACACTGACGAGGCTTGAGTTCCTCCTCCAGATCACCACCCTTGAGTGTGATAAGGCCTGTCTTGGTGCAGCGACGTACGAGCTTGACAAGATCTGGCAACACCATGACAGCGCGACTGACGGCATAGTCGAACTCTTCCTTGATCTCCTCGATACCTGCATGACGGAACTCCACATTCTTGAGGCCAATGGCTGTGGCTACCTCCTGTGCTACACGTACCTTCTTGCCGATGCGATCGACCAGCAAGAAGTGACACTCCGGATAACGAATGGCCAAAGGAATACCAGGGAAACCGCCACCGCAACCTACATCGACGATGCGTGTACCAGCTGGCCAACCACCCTTGAGCGTAGTCTCCACATAGCGGCTGATAGCCAGCGAATGCTGCACATGATGCTCGTAGAGATGCTCGATATCCTTGCGGCTCACTACATTGATCTTGGCGTTCCAGTCAGTATACAACGGCAGCAGCGCGGTAAATTGCGTGCGCTGCTCGTCAGTAAGTTCTGGGAAGTATTGTAAGAAATCCATGCAATTAGTTATCAGAGTGCAGCAGTCTTGGCCTGTGCAAAAGCTTTGACAGAAGACTCTGGTTCGAGCAAGTTGATCAGTTCTTTCCAAGTCAATGATACCGTCACAGGACCGTATGCATAAGGAGCGATCTCGTATGGATCATAAATCCAGGTAAGACCGTTATTATCGAGCATGAAGTTATCGTTTGGTTCAATGTCATTGGCAGAGAAGAAGATACCAGACTGCGCCAGCTGCTCTACGCTCTCGCACTCATTGAGGCTAGCCAGAGCCTGACGAAGCAATACGCCTACCTCTGTGAGGTTATCTCCAGAGAAGAGATTGCTCAATGTGACGACCTGCTGATTCTGGAGGTCGAAGACACGGTTGGCAGTGGTGGTGTTGCCATGAGCGCCACCCATATAGCTGAAGACCTTAAACTGATAGCTGAGAAAGTTCGACTCCTGGAAAGTGACAGCACCTTCGGCCAACTCCTCATAGCTCATCCAGGTAGCTGCAGCATCCATATCCTCGCCATAGCTGTCAATAGCACCCTTGCCTTCCTGCAGATACTGCATGATATAGGTGCGGAGGTAGTTATTGGCCATACCCTGCACGGTGCCGTCGCAGTCTTCCGCAAAGGCTCCCTGTCGAGGAATAGAAATCAGGAATCGCTGTAATGATTGAGAAAGACCATTATTATTTTCTACATAAGGGACCTCCATGCGCAGATTGAAGTGGCAGGCAGGCTTCTCATAATTATGGAACAATGGACAAATAGAATCTACAGACACACTATCGACCAGAACCGTGATGTCCGAAGACTTAGTGGTGCAAGAAAAAAATCCCAACTGAAGAATCAGGGACGCAACTACGAAAAATGCTATTAAAAAGCGTTTCATTGTTAAAATAATATATAAAAAGTGCTGCAAAGATAAAGAATATTTTGAGAAAAGCGTTATCTTTGCACCGAAATTTTACAATTATGATTAAGAAACTCTTATTTTGTGTGCTAATGGTGTTGTTTTTCTCAGCACACATAGCAGATTCATACGCTCAGACCTACGACGATTACGTGACTCGTAGTTTCGATTATATCGAACAGGACAGCCTCGCGCTGGCCGAAGACGCCATGCGCAGCGCACTCCGATTAGAGCCTGGCAACCCTGGTAACGGACTGTTACTTGCCAATATGGGGACCATCCAGCGACGTCTGGGGAAGCTGAAGGAAGCAGAGGCTTCGTACACCATCGGCCTTGGCTTCTTGCCAGAAAACCTCACGTTGCTCAACAGTCGCGCTTCGCTCTATGCCGAGATGGCAGAATATACCAAAGCCATTGACGACTATACCACCATCATTGCCAAGGAAGCAGAGAATGAAGACGCCTACTATCAGCGTGCACTCTGCCGACTAATGAACAGCGATACTCTCGGTGCGCGACTGGATCTGGAACTGATCGACAAGTTCAATCCTCAGAGTGCCAAGTCCCGTCTCGGTATGGCTTATGTCTATAAGGCGCAACGTATGTGGAGGGAGGCTGCAGAGCTCTATGATGCACTGATCGAACGCAATCCGAAGAGCGCTTCTCTGCTACGAGAGAGAGCCGAAGTACATTACCTCAGCGGACGTATGGGAGCTGCGTTGGCCGACATCGAAAAGAGCATTTCCATGGGACCTCGAGACCCTTATTCCTACATCCTGCGAGCTCAGATCCGATACGCTAAAGGAGACAAGGAATATGCACGTCGTGACCTCAATCAAGCGCTAGAACTAGGTCTACCAGAGGCAGAAACGGGAGATTTATTGCTAAAATTGAAGTAATTTTGCATTTTTTTAGTTTTTTTTATCCAACCTATTATAAAAAAGACTATCTTTGTCCCCAAATTTAATTTAAATTGTAGTATTCTGCAAACACGATAACCATGCGTACGTTCGCGACTTACATAGAGTACCTTCTGATGACTCAGCACTATTGTTATGTGCCGGGTAAGGGTGCGTATATGCTCAGCGAAGAACCTGCTACCATGGGAACACACCCTAGCATTGGCACAGACAGCCGTCGTGTACACAAGCTTGAGGCGCCACATCGTGTTATCCGCTTCTCGCCACTGCACCATCATGACGATGGCATGCTGGCCAACCTGCTGATGGAGGCAGAAGGCATGTCTTTTGACGAGGCTTGCCGCTATATCGAGCGTCAGTCTGCGCTGCTGCCAGAGGATTTCCATACCTCTGCTTCGTTGCACACTGATACCGACAACTTCGGCTACACAGAGCTTTCTTTTGAGACCTGGAGTGACATTGAGGCTCGTCTCAAAGCTGCTGCACATCCAGAGCAGAAAGCCGCTGCAGAAGAGACCAAGAAGCGCGATGCAGATATCATTGCCATCCCTCGTTACTGGGCTCAGCGCGTAGCTGTGGCACTCCTTGTCTTCGTATGTTTCTTTGCCAGCTTCCTGGGACTGGACGACCAGACCACCCAGCAACAGTATGCCAACGTCATAGACCTCACTATCCTGCAGCGTGGTACTCACAGCCTCCAGTCTTGGGACAACTATGATCTGACCGAAGAGGAAGATAGCATCAATGCAGGTGATGAGCTCGGCGACATCTACGCTTATGGTGCAGATGACAACGAGATCTGGTCGGAAGAAGAAATGGCTTCCCATGCGCTGAACGCTGAAGAGGAGGAAGAAGATTCCGAAGAAGCCTCTCCTGAGATAGATGCAGAAGCTCCAACAGCTAAGCCAGAGGCACCAGCTGCCAAGCCAGTAATCAATCCAGAGCCAAAGAAAGCCATTACGGTAGCTCCTAATGGCAAGCTTTATTATATTATCGTAGCAAGTTGCCCTAACCAGCAGGACGCCAACCGCGCCCTCAATAACCTGCGCAAGCAGGGTCACGACGGTGTAGGCATCTTGGAGCGCGATGACCGTTTCCGCCTCTACATCAACCGTTTCGGCGATAAGACCGAAGCAGAGGCATACCTTAAAGTCCTTCGTGAGGACAGCAGCTTCCGCAGCGCGTGGCTGTTGCCTGTTCGCGAGGCATCTCTTTCGTCTATTATAAAAAATACATACGATGACAACCAATTATTTATGGAATTGTCGCACCTTAACCAACGAACAGAAAGAGATCAAGGATGAACTAATTGCTGAACAAAACCTCAACCCGATCGTCGCCTCTCTGCTCGTTCAGCGTGGCGTGACGAATGGAGAAGAAGCGCGTCGCTTCTTCCGTCCGCAGCTTTCCTCAGGACTGCATGATCCGTTCCTGATGAAAGATATGGATAAGGCGGTGGCCCGTCTCAACGAGGCCATCGGACGCAAGGAACGTATTCTCATCTATGGAGATTACGACGTCGATGGTACCAGTGCAGTAGCACTCGTCTATCGCTTCCTTCGCAGCTTTTATTCCTCACTGGATTACTATATCCCAGATCGTTATGATGACGGATATGGTATTTCTGAGAAAGGTGTAGATTACGCCTATGACTCAGGCGTTAAACTGGTCATTGCCCTCGATTGCGGCATCAAGGCAATCAACATGGTACGCTATGCCAAGAGCAAAGGTATCGATTTCATCATCTGCGACCATCACAAGCCAGATGACGAGCTTCCTGAAGCCGTGGCAGTACTTGATCCGAAGCGTCTGGACGACGAGTATCCTTACCCTCACCTCTCAGCGTGTGGCGTAGGTCTTAAGTTCATGCAGGCTTTCGCACGTAATAATGGCATGAATGAGCTGGGTATGATCTATCCATTGCTCGATCTTTGTGCCATGTCTATCGCTACCGACATTGTTCCTATCACAGGGGAGAACCGTGTACTTTCGTACAATGGTCTGCGCCGTCTCAATGAGAACGCCAACAATGGCATCAAGGCCATCATCGAACAATGCGGTCTCAAGGACAAGAAGGAACTCACCAACTCAGATATTGTCTTCAAGATCGGACCTCGCATCAACGCCTCTGGACGTATGATGTGCGGCATTGAGGCCGTAGACCTGCTCGTGGCTCGCGATATGGCTACAGCTCGCAAGTGTGCAGACAAAATCTCTGAGTACAATGAGACACGCAAGGAACTTGATAAGCGCGTGACCGAAGAAGCCATCGAACAGGTCGATAAGATGAATATCCAGGACAAGAAATCAGTCCTCGTATACAATCCATCTTGGCACAAAGGCGTCATCGGTATCGTAGCTTCGCGCCTCACCGAACACTATTATCGTCCTGCCATCGTACTGACTTCTGCTTGTGGTTTTGCCAGTGGTTCAGCGCGAAGCATCCAGGGCTTCGATGTCTACTCGGCCATCAACTCTTGCCGCGACATCATCGAGAACTTCGGCGGACACACCTTCGCTGCGGGATTGACGCTCAAGGAGGAATACATCCCAGAACTGACTCAGCGCATCGAGCAATGGGTAGAAGAGCACATCACTGACGCTCAGCAGCGCCAGCACCTTGATGTGGATATGGAGGTGAAGTTCAATGAGGTCACCCCTCGCCTCTTCAAGAGCCTTAAGACGCTTGCACCATTCGGTCCTGGCAACCAGAAGCCACTCTTCGTAGCTCGTCGCATCAAGGATCTGGGTTCGAGCCGTCTCGTCGGCAAGGAATTAGAACATATCCGTATGGAGATGGTCGATCCTGTCACAGGCTTCACTCACAACGGTATTGCATTCAATCAGGCAGAGAAGCTTGATATCGTCAAGAGCGGTAAGCCTTTTGACATCATCTTCAGCGTAGAAGAGAACACCTTCAGCCAGAACAACATCCAGCTCCTCGTCAAGGACATCAAGGAGAGCGAGACCAACAGCATTGCAGCTGTCCTCAGTCTCCTCATCAAGAACACTAAGGACGATGCGGATGTGATCGGTGAGAACCTGACCAGCGTACATTGATGACACAAGACATTCATCAGATACTAAAAGAATATTGGGGATATGATGGTTTCCGACCACTACAGTCGGAGATCATCATGTCAGTTTTAAATGGTCATGATACCTTGGGCCTCCTCCCTACCGGTGGCGGCAAGAGTATTACCTTCCAGGTGCCAGCACTGGCGCTTGGCGGCCTGACATTGGTCGTGACTCCATTGATTTCGCTGATGAAAGACCAGTGTGATCACTTGGTGGAGCGTGGCATCAAAGCTGCAGCGGTGTTTATGGGTATGTCGCACCAAGAGGTGCTGGAGACCTACGAGCGCGTCATCTCTGAGGATTATCGCTTCCTCTACCTCTCTCCAGAGCGACTGGAGACACAGCTCTTCCAAGCCAAGCTGCGCTACATGGATGTGCGACTGCTTGTGGTCGACGAGGCTCACTGCATCTCGCAATGGGGATACGACTTCCGTCCTCCTTATCTAAAAATAGCAAATCTTCGCAATCTTCTCAAAGAGATCCGCGAAGCCAACCACTCCTCACACCACGAGACACCTTGCCTTGCACTCACAGCTACCGCTACCAAAGAAGTCATTGACGACATACAGGACAAGCTCCACTTCCGCAAAGGCGCCAACGTCTTCCGCGCCTCCTTCGAGCGTCCTAACCTCACCTATTCGGTCATCCACACCGAAGACAAACTTGGCACATTGCTGCGCAAGCTCGGCCAAGTACTCAGCACCAGCGAAGAAGGTTCGTCGGCCATCGTTTATGTCCGCAGTCGCAAGAAGACCGTCGAGATAGCAGAGCACCTCACGCTCAATGGCATTGACGCCAGCTTCTACCATGCAGGACTCAAGCCAGAGGAGAAACAAGCAAGACAAGACCACTGGATGGAAGGCCATCCTGCCGTCATCGTGGCTACCAACGCTTTTGGTATGGGTATCGACAAGCCGAATGTCCGCGCTGTCTTCCACATCGACCTTCCTCCTTCTCCCGAAGAATACTTCCAGGAAGCAGGCCGTGCAGGTCGTGATGGCAAGCCTGCACAAGCATGGATCATCAATGAGAGCGGTGACAAGCTCAAGCTGCTCCGACACCTCGAGGACGAATACCCGCAACGCGACTTCATCCGTCACGTCTATGGCCGACTCGCATCATTCTATCAGATCGCTATCGCAGCTGGTTATGGCAATATGTTTGAGTTCGACATCATGCGCTTCTGCTCTGCATATCGCCTCAGCGTCACACAGGTACATTATGCACTCAAGCTGCTCGACCAGTCAGGCTATATCAGCTATATCGAAGAGCCTGACCGACATTCGCGACTGATGATCACCACGTCGCGAGAATCGCTCTATCACCTCAATCAGTTCGATCCTGAGTGCCAGCGTATCCTGCAAGCCTTGTTGCGCCTCTACACAGGACTTTTTGCCGACTATGTCTTCATCCGTGAAGAAGAGATCATGCGCTACACCGGCCTCGACCAGCAGACGCTCTACGAGAAGCTACTGCTGCTCAGTCGTTTCCACGTATTGCACTATATCCCAGCGCGTAAGATGCCTGCCATCTATTACCTCACACCACGACTGGAAGACGAGGAGCTCCGTATCTCGCACGTCGTCTACGAGGACCGACAAGCGCGCCAGGAGAAGCGTATCCGTGCGATGATCAATTATGTCGAGAATGATCAGGAGTGTCGCCTTGTGCAGCTCCTGCACTATTTTGGCGAAGACATCGACCATCGCTGCCAGCACTGCGATGTGTGCCAGAGTGACGCCTTCTCAGGCAATATCCACGAGGAGCGCGAAGCCATCCGACAGCTCATCCTCACTCATCTCCGCGCTACTCAGCAACCCGTAGCCGTGCAGTCGATTCTGGCCAAAGTGCAGCATCCTGAGCTCGCTGCAGACGTCCTGCAGATGATGGTGAGCGACGAGGAGATCGTCCTACAGGATAACGTTATTTCAGCACAAAATACCTCTAATCTATAATACTTATAACTACTCTAAACACTAAACTTTCCACTCTAAACTAAAAGTCATGCTCATCGAATTATTACTTCTCCTCGGCAGCTACAACAGCTCCGATCAGGAATCCATCCAGCTATACTCCTTCAATCAGGAGACTGGCCAGTTCTCCTACGTCAGTGGCATCAAAGGCGTCACTAATCCTACATTCTTATGCACCAACGCAACTCATGACCATGTCTACGCTGTAGGTGAATATGACGAGGACGACAAGGCTACGATGAACGCTCTGCGACTTGACAAGACCACCCGCACGCTGACTCTTCTCAACACGCAGCAGAATCATGCTGGTGCACCTTGTAATATCACCTTATCTCCTGACGAGAAGCAACTGATCAGCGCCAACTATACAGGTGGCAGCCTCACTATCTTCGACCTCAATGCAGACGGTACACTACAGGAACCAACCTTGATCCAGTACTACGGCCAAGGACCAAACTCTGCACGTCAGGAGAAGCCTCACCTCCATGCTGTCAACTTCACTCCTGACCAGCAATATCTCCTGGCCAATGATCTCGGACAGGACCAGATCCATGTCTATCCTTATCCTCTCGACACCAATCGTGGCTACTCTCTTCACGTCGACGCAGGAGCAGGTCCACGCCATCTCTGCTTCGCTCCTGATGGTCGACATGCCTACCTCATCACCGAACTCTCTGGTCAGATCTTCACCCTCTCCTACGAAGCTGGCCAGCTCCGCGTTGAGGACTCACTTGTAGCAGATACCGTACAAGCTGGTGGCAGTGCAGACATCCACATGACCAGTGACGGAAAGTATCTCTACGCTTCACATCGTCTCCAGAATGATGGCATCAGCATCTATAAGGTCAATCCTGCAGACGGTAGCCTCACTCGCATCGGCTATCAGAAGACAGGTATTCATCCTCGCAACTTTGCCATCACTCCTAATGACCGATACCTCCTGGTTGCCTGCCGTGACAGCAATGCTATACAAATCTTCGAGCGAGATTCTGCCACTGGCCTCCTTAAAGATACGGGGCGCAGCATCCAGATGACTCGTCCGATGTTTGTAAAATGCATTGATTAAGCGAAGAAAAAGTATTCGCAAGGAGTAATTTTCTACGAATTGCCAATAAATAAGGTTTGAATTCATTCAAAAGTAAGCGTAAAAAACTGCCTTTGAAAGTATTCAAACCTTTATTGCCTATAAACAAACCTGCTATAGGAGAGAAACCCCTATCTTTGCACCAGAAAATGTGTAGAAAACTATAAACTATACCGTTAATATTGCATCGAAGTGTGTGAATCTAGAATGAAATAAGGTAATTAAACAATTAAGTTACACGACATCGAATGAATAAGCTAATAGCTGCGAAGTTACACTAGCTTATAAAAGAGCCAATGATTATTAATCGTTGGCTTTCTTTTTTCTACCTGTCGGAAGGGTTCGTAGAGATTCCTACGGTACCTTCCTGCTTGTCGGAAGTGCTCACAGAGTTTCGTGCGATACCTTCCAACCTGTCGGAAGGGTTCACAGAGTTTCATGCGATACCTTCCTACTTATCGGAAGGGTTCGCATAGATTCGTGCGAACACTTCCTGATAGCAAAAAGGGCTCAGACGAATTCGTCCAAGCCCTTTTGTATTTATGGAAGTCTCTCCAGTGATCTGGATGAGCAATTAGTTCTTCGATAACTTATTCCACATATAGATGCCGTAGAAAGAGTTGACGAGATAGACGCTATACTTAGCCACAGTCATAAATGAGAAGACCGAGTCGGACATCATCCACATAGCTATATAAGCTACATTGATGATGAGCCACATGTACCACTGCTCAACGAAAGCTTTGACAGATACCCACATGGTGACGATGCTGAGGATGGTAGTAAGACTATCGAGCCAGAGCTGCGACGTAGAGTCGTAATCCATCTTGAGCGTCTTGAAGGCCACCTCTCCCCAACCGAGAGAATTGAACAGGTCAGTGATCTGCACGATCATCCAAGGACCGAAGTAGATAAGGAACTCTCCAAGAACCAATGTACCTAACACAACGCTGAGCAACGTCCAGCCACGCTGAGCCCATGTCATGTAGCGTGTGTGGATGGTACCCGTATCGTCCTGACGCTTGCGCTTACCCCACTTCTTCCAACCGATGAACTGCATTGGTAGATTGTAGAAGAGACGCTGCAGGAAGTCGCCATAGATATGCGTACAGAAACATATATATATATGTAGGAAGGCTTCGACGATGCCGAAGATCCAGTTGGCCATAGATCCCTTGGCACCCAAGACGACGCAGAAGACGCCCAGGATGGCTGCTAAGGCCGAGATACACGCGTTGACAGAGAAGTCACTCTTGATGACGAAAGATGCTACTGCAAGCGAAAGAATCGCCAGCAGTAGCATAATTTCAAACCAGTTGAGGTTCTTGAATGTCTGTCGTAACAGAATTACGTATTTCTTCATTCTATAGGGATTTTAGGGATTCCCTAAATGCTATTAATAAGAACGTGCAAAGAGGACGCGACGAGCCGATGGCTTGCCAGTAACCATATCTACACCTGGCTCAAGGTCTGATGGATCGTGAGCCTCGAATGGGATACAGCGGATGGTAGCCTTGGTCTCGGCCTTGATATATTCCTCGGTCTCAGTAGTACCATCCCAGTGGCAGAGGAGGAAGCCACCCTTCTCGATCTCTTCCTTGAACTGCTCCCAGGTATCTACACGACGGATGTAGCCATCGCGCATAGCCTTAGCCTTGGCGAAGATGTTATCCTGAATCTCGTCGAGGAGAGCAACAACGCGATCTACGATACCCTCCTGAGGTACGGTGGTCTTCTCAAGGGTGTCACGGCGAACGAGCTCGAGCGTACCGTTCTCAAGATCACGGCCACCGAGGGCGATACGTACTGGTACACCCTTAAGCTCGTACTCAGAGAACTTGAAGCCTGGACGCTTGTTGTCAGCGTCGTCATACTTCACGCTGATGCCCTTGGCACGGAGAGCGTCGACCCAAGGCTGGATGCGCTCAGTGAGAGCTGCGAGCTGATCAGGCTTATTATAGATAGGTACGATAACTACCTGGATTGGAGCCAGCTTTGGAGGGAGGACAAGACCATTGTCATCAGAGTGAGTCATGATGAGAGCACCCATCAAGCGGGTAGAGACACCCCAAGAGGTTGCCCAAACGTACTCCTGCTTGTTCTCCTTGTTGGTGAACATTACGTCGAATGCCTTGGCAAAGTTCTGGCCGAGGAAGTGCGAAGTACCTGCCTGCAGCGCCTTGCCGTCCTGCATCATTGCCTCGATGGTGAAGGTGTCGAGAGCACCTGCGAAACGCTCGTTAGGAGACTTAGGACCCTTGATGACTGGCACGCCCATCCACTTCTCTGCGAAGTCGCCATAGACGTTGATCATCTTCATGGCCATCTCGCCTGCCTCCTCCTTGGTAGCATGAGCAGTGTGGCCCTCCTGCCAGAGGAACTCAGAGGTACGGAGGAACATACGGGTACGCATCTCCCAGCGCATGACGTTACACCACTGGTTGCAGAGGATAGGGAGATCACGGTGTGAGGTGATCCAGTTCTTATAGGTTGACCAGATGATGGTCTCAGAGGTTGGACGTACGATGAGCTCCTCCTCCAGACGAGCCTCAGGATCGACAACTACACCCTTCTCAGCATCAGCCTTAAGACGGTAGTGAGTAACGACTGCACACTCCTTAGCGAAGCCCTCTACGTGCTCAGCCTCACGGC
Source organism: Bacteroidales bacterium (assembly GCA_045600445.1). Taxonomy (GTDB): domain Bacteria; phylum Bacteroidota; class Bacteroidia; order Bacteroidales; family UBA3663; genus Liminaster. The sequence goes on from JAZRXZ010000081.1 coordinate 33,484, forward strand.
AGAGATAGGATTTAGGAATGAGGAGTGGGAAGTAAGCGTTCTGCACGCCCTGCTGCTTGAACATGTCGTCGAGGACACGCTGCATCTTCTCCCAGATAGCGTAGCCATAAGGCTTGATCACCATACAGCCACGTACTGCTGACTGCTCTGCAAGGTCAGCGTTTACGACCAGGTCATTGTACCACTTAGAGTAGTCATCTGAACGCTTGGTCATTTTGTTAAGTTCTTTTGCCATAATATAATTTACGATTTAACTATTTACGATTTAACTATTTACGATTTACGATTGGAATTACCTCTATATACCAAAATGTTATTTGAAAATCCGTTGTTAATTGTTAATTGTTAACTCAAAGCTTCCCTCGCTTAGCATCTCTCAGCATGCCACGATTTGGCACCAGATAGATAGAGATACGACGATTGCGCTCACGCTCACGGATATTGGCGTTCTGGTTGCGTGGCACCTTATTGCCAAAGCCGAAGCTATGGATGTCTGCTGGACCTACTCCCTGCTTGGCAAACCAGCGATGAACGGAGTTGGCGCGACTGGTAGACAAGCGATTGAGATAATTGTCCGAACCGTTATTATCAGAATAGCCAGCGATGATCATCGTAGCCACAGCCGTAGGACCTTTGACCAATGGAAGCAAAGGACGCAGATGATTCTCTGCCGAACCGATGAAGACGGTATCACCCTGCGCAAAGAGCAGACGTGCTGGAATGGTAATCTTCAGCACCGCCTCATTGCCACCTGTAAGCGTAAACTCCAGCTGACGGTTGCTCTTAAGACGCTGAGCCTCTTGTACCCAGAATCGACGTACAGCCTTCATCGTCTCATAATCGCCATTGACAAAGGCCATCTCGCCATACACCTCCGACTCGACCTCAGACATACGCTCAAAGTTCTGAGCGACTGCCACTGAAACCGATCCGGTCATGTGCATGACGACAATCAGTGCAATGACTGACAGCAAGCGATTAACCCAGGCTCTCCTCATAATCGAGCTCTGCCTCTACAACCCAGTAAACGAGTTCAGGATCGAAATGGAAACCATCGCGCTTAGACTGCTTGATGACATAAGCGACGAGCTCTTCCATGTCGATGTCGACCTCCTCGTCCTCAAGCATGCCATTTGACTCGAAATAGTCATAGACAGTGTCTGAGATGTAAAGGATCTCGTCATCATTGAACTTGTCCTGAGCCTCCTGTGGAAGGTGTGACTGGATATACTTGATTGCCTCCTGATCGTCATAGAGGCTGTCTTCAATCTGATCTGCCATAATTTATGTATTGAATGATTAATTTTCTGATTTCTTGTTACGCTTCTTGGGAGCCAATCGCTTGATCACTGGCTTAGTGACCTGCTCGGCTACCTTCACCACTGGCATAGCCACCTGCTCTGCCGCCTTGATCACTGGCTTATTGAAGTCCTCCAGCTGACGGACACCCTTCTTCAGATTGCTCTGGATGCTGTAGTGAATGTCCTCAAAAGCGTAGCGTATTGGTTCGAGGACGTTGGTGGTCGGATTCTCCGGACAGATGATCAGCAACTGACCTGCATGCGTCCGGATATCGAGCTCTCCTCCCATCTGCATCGGTTCGCCATCGACATGTACGACGTCCGGCTGTGGCATGATGATACGCATGTGGCTGGAACGGAACGACAGGATGTTCGGATTGGTATCGAGCGACTTCGTGAAGAGCTGTATGGCCATGTGCGGCACCATAATAATCGGGAATGGCTTGACCAGAGAGACGTCAAGCAATCCGTCCTGCATGGATGCGTGTGGCGTGATAAAAGCATTGTTACCCCACTGCGAAGCATTGCCAATCGCAATCATGAAGGCCTGCTCCTTGACCTCACCATCGTCAGTGTAGATCTCGTAGGTGACAGGCTTATAGTCGCCTAAAAGACTGACAAAGCTGCGGAGATAATTGATAGGTCCACGAGCACCCAACTCAGCGAACTTAGCAGAGACTCTCGCATCGAAGCCTACACCTGCTGTACAGAAGAAGATATGGTCATTGACCGTACCATAGTCGACCAGCTCCGCATGACCTTCACGGATACATTCCAGCGCGTGAGTAATGTCGAGCGGAATCTGCATGTGACGCGCCAAGCCATTACCGCTGCCCATCGGTACAATGCCGAACTTGACCTTGCTGCCTACCAGCGAACGTCCAGTCTCATTGATCGTACCATCGCCTCCGATAGCCACCACCGTATCAATCCCATTCTCAACAGCCTCACGCGCCAGTTCACTTGCATGCCCGGCATACTCAGTGAAACGGATATCGACGTCACAGCCACTATCGTCCGTAAAGACCTCACGGACCATAGCCGGTATCTCATCCTTCGGACGAACACCAGCAATAGGATTGATAATGACTAATATAGTTCTCTTCATTGACTATACGAAACGGAGGAAAAAGCGAATCAACGAGGTACCTACGGCACCTAAGCCACACCATACCCAGTAGGTGTTTGGCCACTCATACCAGCGCTCTGCAGCATAGCAGACGAGCGTGACGACTACGAATACGTAAAAAAGAATGCGCAGAAGCTTCTGCATGAATTCGATAGGATCCATTCTTCTGGAGATTATTTTGGAGGATGTCAGACACCCTGCTTTTGAAGACTAAAATTATTTGTATCGGATCTTCTGTCCCAGCTGCAAGGTCTTGTCAGCACGAATACCGTTGAGCTTACAGAGCTTAGAGACTGAAGTGCCATACCTACGAGCAATGGCCGAAAGGGTATCGCCCTGCTTTACGCGATGGATGCTGCCACCTGACTGATTGGCCGCAGCGTTGTTCTTCTTTGACTTAGAGCTAGCACTTGTATTGTTGTTGGCCACAGTCACCTGATTGTTACGGCCTCCAGACTCACGATATCTGGCACCACGCCTACCCTTGTTGTTCTGAGCCCATTCGGCCTGCGAGCGCTTGAAAGCGTAGAGAGGAGTCTTAGGCTTAAAGTTCACAAAGTCGATGATATCTGAAGGGTCGAGTGCAATACCCATGAATCGCATCTCAAAATGCAAGTGTGGGCCTGTGCTTCGGCCCGTATTGCCACCTAATGCGATAGGCTGACCTGCCTTGACTTCAGCATCCTGATTGACCAACTGACGAGAGAGGTGGCCATAGACCGTCTCAAGGCCATTGGTATGACGTAATACGAGATAATAGCCATAGCCACGACGCTCATACTTCTTGACACGCACCTTACCATCGAAGGCTGCACGGATGGTATCACCTACATAAACCTTGATATCGACACCCTTATGCATACGACGCCGGCGCCAGCCAAACGGAGAAGTAATCATGCCGATGGTTGGTGCTGCAAAAGAAGATACATCAATGTCGAGCGTAGCAGGAATAGATCCCTGAGCATCCCACAGCGGACCATTTGTGGCGTCGCTCCACGATGCATACAAATCAAGTGCAGGGAAAAGCTCAAAAGCCTCTTCCTCGATGTCATCGACACTCATCACAGAGTCGACCAACGCCTGGAAGGCCTGTGCTTCCTCCTGGAGGGACTGCAATTGCTTGTGTATGTCGCGATGGATGGCCGGAACCACATCATCTTTCGCCTGCGCGAAGAATATTGAGAAAGCTGCCAGTAATGACAGCCAGATTTTTGCACAATTCATGCGGCAAAGATAGCATTTTTCTATGAAACCGCCAACCATTTAACAAAAAAAAGCACCGATTTAGTGCTTTTTTAGACTAAATCAGTGCTCATACTTGAATAATGGCTAAAATATAACCAGTTTATTTTGCTGCCGACTCTATGGCCTTGGCCAATGCCAACGACAACTGATCTGGACAAGAAGTAGGCTTTCCGTTGCAGGAAATACCCTTCACACGACCAATGACGTCCTGCGCTTTCTGGCCCTTCACAAGCGCTGCAATACCCTGCAGATTGCCGTGACAGCCGCCCATGAATTCTACATTCTGGATTACATTATCATCATCGAGCACTACATGGATAAAACGACTGCAAGTGCCCATGGTTGGATACATTATTTCTTTCATAATTCTTTAGGATAAGGGGTTATTATTCGACAAGAGAAGAGCGATTACTTCTTCTGCTCGCCTGAGAAGAAATACTTCAATTTTGAGAAGAGCGACTTGCGCTTTTCCTCATTCGGATTACAGTTGGCTTCGTCACGCAGACACTCGATAGCTTTTCGTTCCTTGTCATTCAGGGTTTCAGGAACATAGACCAGAATATTCACGATCAGATCACCTGTTGATGCTCCACCATTGACAGGTAAGCCTTTACCCTTCAGACGAAGCATCTTGCCAGGCTGTGTACCTGCTGGAACGTTGATACGGACGCGACCATTGAGCGTAGGAATTTCTGCTGGTCCACCCAGTGCTGCTGTCGGAAATGAGAGGAGCAGATTATAGACAAGATCCTCCTTGTCGCGCATGAGTTCTCCGTGTGGAATTTCCTCAATATTGACGATCAAGTCACCTGGCTGTCCCTGACCACCAGGAGCAGCATTGCCTTTGCCTGCAGCCTTGAACTTCTGGCCTTCCATGACACCCTTTGGCAGCTTGACAGGGATGACTTCCTCAATCTGCTTGACGCCACCCTGACCATCAGCCACAGTGTGACGGATCTTGACCTTCTTCTCAACGCCATTAACCACGTCATCGAGCGTGATTTTCAGCGTGATATTGAGGTCCTGCCCCTTGACAGTACGACCACCGAAACCTGCACCACGGAAAGCTTCCTCAAAGCCTCCGAAACCACCTCCAAAAGGATTGCCACCCATATTGGTGTAAGTATAGGTACGGCTGCCACGACCACCTCCACCGCCGAAGAAGGCGTTGAAGATATCCATTGGATCGAAGCCAGCTCCGCCGAAGCCACCAGCTCCACCTCCACCGCCGAACCCACTGCCACTCATGCCCGCATGGCCAAACTGATCATAACGTGCACGCTTGTTGTCGTCCGACAGTACGTCATAAGCCTCAGCAAGCTCTTTGAAGTTCTCCTCTGCAGTCTTTTTCTCTGCATCAGAAGCCTGGCTCCACTTATCAGGATGCCACTTCACAGCTAGCTTACGGTAGGCTTTCTTTATTTCGTCGGCACTGGCTCCTTTCTGGAGACCAAGTACCTCATAATAATCTCTCTTTGCCATAATTGCTAATTATTCCCCTCTCTTGAAGAAGGGATCAAGGGAGGTCTTCCTTATTGTCCGACAACTACTTTCGCAAAGCGAACCACCTTGTCAGACAGCTTATAACCTTTTGTAACACAGTCGACCACTTTCCCTTTAAGCGATGGATCTGGTGCGGGAAACATGGTCACAGCCTCATGGATCGAATCGTCGAAGTCACAACCCTGCTCGGCTGGGATCACCTCCATCTGCTGCTGCTTGAGATAGTTCTGGAACTTCTGATAGATGAGTTCCATACCCTCCTTGACAGAAGCCACATCCTCAGCCTTGTCGATGTGCTGCATGGCACGCTCCAGATCATCAATTACTGGAAGCAAAGCCTTCAAAGCACCCTCGGCACCATACTTAAGCAGATCAGACTTCTCCTTGATGGTACGCTTGCGGTAGTTATCGAACTCAGCAGCCTGATAGACATAGCGCTTCTTCTGCTCTTCGAGTTCAGCCTCAAGTGCAGCGATCTTCTCCTCTGGAGTCAGTTCCTTTTCCTCTTTTGGAGCTTCAGCACCTTCTGCTTTCTCCTCTGCAGGAGCCTCTGCATTGGCTGTTTCTGCGTTTTCAGACTTTGACTTCAACTCTTCTTCGTTAATTGTATTCTGTTCCATATATCGTTATTTTTTATTTTCATTATACCATGTCTAGAAGCGATCTTTGATTACCTCACAAAGATCCAACTCCATTCTTGCAAATTTCGTGCCAAGACAAAATGACATGTTTTTACTAAATTTACCATCCGGATAAGCGATAAATGAAAAATAATAATTATATTTGCACCGTAAAATTGTCACAACACTTATCCGAATCCTCACATTTATATAAATATGAATTATCATCCATCCGATAAAGAGATACTCTTCCCTGAAGCCAAGATCAACCTCGGCTTGTTCGTGACACGCAAGAGAGAGGACGGCTATCACATCCTTCAGACGCTCTTCTATCCTATAGACTGGCGCGATGCACTTGAGATCCTCCTGATCGACGATCAACCAGGAACAGTCAAGTTCTCGCAGACGGGTATCACCGTCGACTGTGATCCGGAGCTTAACCTCTGCGTCAAGGCTTATCGTCTGTTGCAGGAGCGCTTTCCTGATCTGCCTGCCGTATCCATGCACCTGGAGAAGCAGATCCCTTTCGGAGCAGGCTTAGGAGGAGGTTCGAGCGATGGCGCTCATGCGCTGCTGATGCTGCGCAAGATGTTCGACCTTCCTGTATCAGACACTGACCTCGAAGCCATGGCTGCACGTATGGGTGCAGACTGCGCTTTCTTTTGTCGCTGCGCGAACCTTTATAATACAAATAATAACGAAGGACAGTTGACCGCACAGTACTGCGAAGGCGTAGGCCACGAGCTCGAATACCATCCACTAAGCCTCAAAGGAAAGTACATGGTCATTGTGAAGCCGCCATTCGGAGTAAGTACCAAAGAGGCTTATAGTAATGTCCATCCGATGAAGCCAGAGACAGATCTGAACCTATTGCTCAACAAACCCGTCGAAGAATGGAAGACCTGTATCAAGAATGATTTCGAGGACTCAGTCTTCCCTCTTCATCCGGAGCTGCAGCATGTCAAAGACTTGCTCTATCAGCATGGCGCTATCTATGCCAGTATGTCTGGATCAGGATCTGCACTATTCGGCATTTTCGACGCTGAGCAGTCAGACTGTCAGCAGTGGTTTGAGGAAGGATATACAGCACGCGGACATTGGGCATTGGTGTAAAAAACAGCAAATAGCGTAAACTATTGCACAAAATCCGAGCTAAATGCAAGCGTTTTTGAGGGGAAAAGCTGATTTATGCAACAAAAAACCTGTTCAAAACGACTTTTTTTGAAATAAAATTTGGAATGTGTATTTAATTCCGTTATCTTTGCAGCTGTAAAAAGGAACTTCTCTTTAGATATACATTTATTCAAACAAAGCAGATTAGACGTTTTTTGCTTTGTTTATTGATTCAAGATTTCCCCATGAGCGGTAAAGGTAAAGTAACCATTTATGACCTCGCGCAACAATTGCACACAACAGCGTCAACTGTTTCACGAGCTTTGCAAGATAATCCTCGCATCAGTGCAAAAATGCGAGAGGCCGTACAGAAACTGGCACGAGAACTGCACTACATCCCAGATCCAATTGCGCATCACTTGCGCACTGGCAAGGGAAATGTATTAGGTATCATCGTTCCTCGTATCGATCGTAATTTCTTTGCATCGATCATCAGTTCGTTCCAGCAGGTGGCCAACAGTCATAACTATCAGGTGATCATTGCCGCAAGTGGAGAGAGTCAGGCTGAAGAGGAAAGAGCCGTACAGGCATTGGCTCAGAAGAAGGTCGATGGCATCGCTATGTCGCTTTCTGTTGAGTCGCACGATGTCAACTACGAAGAGTTCCTTGAGTCGCAGAATATCCCTCTGGTCTACTTTGATCGTTTACCAGCTGAGACAAAGACCGACACTGTCACCAACGACAACTTCCAGGTAGGCTATGATGCCGTGATGCAGCTCTACAAAATCGGTTGTCGCAAGATCGGACATTTTGCAGGTGCATTTAACCAGTTGGCCTATGCACAGCGCTACAAGGGTTATTGTAAGGCGCTGGAGAATCTCGGACTTCCTCTTCGCGAGGAGTGGCTCTTCAAGAAGTCTATCACCATTGAAGCAGGAACGGAGGCTGCTCAGAAGATCCTCCAGATGCAGGATCGTCCGGATGGCATCTTTTCTTCTGGAGATTTCCCTGCCATCACTGCTATCGACATCTTCCGTCGCAAAGGTCTCAACGTCCCGAAGGATATTGCTATCATCGGTGTGGCCAACGAGCCTTTCGACAACTACCTCTCTACACCACTGTCGTCATTCGACCTGCATCAGCATCGCATCGGAGAAATGGCAGCACGTATCCTGCTCAGCCGACTTGGCGAAGACAAGGAAGAAGAGATGCAGCACCCAGCGCATCTGATCGTCAACCACGATTTGATTCTGCGTGAGAGTGCCATCTAAGGTTTTAATATTTTGACCAAAACATACACTAACATTATAAATCTTATCACAATGACTTCACTTAAGGACTTTTCTCTCGAAGGGAAAAATGCCTGGATCACAGGCGCATCTTATGGCATTGGTTTCAACATTGCTAAGGCTTTCGTAGCTGCTGGTGCTAAGACTATTATCTTCAACGACATCAACGAGGCAGCTCTTGAGCGTGGTCTTGCCAACTACAAGGAGGCTGGTATCGAAAATGTAAAGGGTTACGTATGCGACGTAACTGACGAGGCTGGCGTTAAGGCTCTCGTAGAAAAGGTTCACGCTGAGGTTGGTCAGATCGACATCCTCGTCAACAACGCTGGTATCATCAAGCGCATACCTATGCACGAGATGAAGCGCTCTGAGTTCCAGCAGGTCATCGACATCGACCTCGTAGCGCCATTTATCTGCGCTTCTGCCGTCCTTCCTGAGATGATGGAGCGTAAGGAGGGCAAGATCATCAACATCTGCTCTATGATGTCTGAGCTCGGCCGCGAGACCGTCTCTGCATACGCTGCAGCTAAGGGTGGCTTGAAGATGCTTACCCGCAACATCTGCTCTGAGTACGGTGAGTACAACATCCAGTGCAACGGCATTGGCCCTGGTTACATCGCTACCCCACAGACCGCTCCTCTCCGCGAGCGTCAGGCTGATGGCAGCCGTCACCCATTCGATTCATTCATCTGCGCTAAGACTCCAGCTGGTCGCTGGCTCGATCCTTCTGAGCTCGGTGGTCCTGCTGTCTTCCTGGCTTCTAAGGCATCTGATGCTGTCAACGGTCACGTTCTCTACGTTGACGGTGGTATCCTTGCTTACATCGGCAAGCAGCCAAAGTAATCAGGTAGCAAATATCAATTTACAAATATCAAATATCATCATCTATGCTGCGATTTGTAGCATAGATGATGATATTTGTCGTTAAAAGTTGCTCAATTGCAAAAAAAATCGTATATTTGCGACATTCAAAAAAAATCACAGAACAAGAAAATGAATATTCAAAATTTAACCTCACCGAAGCTCGCAGCCTCATTGCTGCTGATTTTTGCATCTTCACAGATTTCTGAGGTCAAGGCTCAGAATGTAGAGTACCAGAACAATTTAGCCGTCAAGACAAACTTGCTGAGTGGAGCCTTCCTGACTCCAAGCCTTAGCCTGGAATTCCCGATGAGCGAACATTGGACCTTCGACATCACTGGCGAATACAACCACTGGGACGCATGGGACCACCAGAAATGGCAGCATTGGACCGTACAGCCAGAGGCTCGTTATTGGTTTGAGGAGACGTTCAACCGTTGGTTCTTAGGCTTCCATGCTTTAGGAGGAGAGTTCAATGTCGGCAATCTGAAGCATCGCTTTCCTTCCTTTGCAGACAACATGAGCGACCTAAAGAACTATCGCTATGTCGGCACCTTCCTTGGAGCTGGTATTGGCGTAGGTTATGCATGGCAGTGGGGACGTCACTGGGGACTTGAAGCAGAGTTAGGCTTCGGATATATGCGCGTACAGAGCGACAAGCATAAGATCAAGGAGAACGACGCCTGGATACAGGATAATGTCAACTCCAATTACGTAGGCCCTACCAAGGCGGCTCTGAACCTTGTCTATCGCTTCAATAAGAAGAAGAATGCTCCTGTAGTCAACCTTGAGCCAGCAAAGGCTCCTGCGCGTCCAGAGATCGCTCCTAGCTACCTCTTTGTACGTCCTGTAGCAGAGGTTGTCAAAGCTCGCTCTCTGGAAGGTCAGGCCTACGTAGAGTTTGACGTCTATAAGTCAGACATTCAGCCAGAGCTCGCTAACAACCGTCAGGAGCTTGGCAAGATCATTGCCTCGATTGATTCTATCCGCAACAATCCTGACGCTAAGAACATCAGCCTCAGCATCAAGGGCTATTCGTCACCAGATGGTCCATACGAGCAGAATGCAGCATTGGCCAAGGCTCGTACCGAGCAGTTGAGCAAATACGTAAAGAAACTCTATAAGTTCGACAGCAACACCCTCACCACCAGCTACGAGCCAGAAGACTGGGAAGGCTGGCGCCGACTGGTAGATGCTTCAGATCTGCCACACCGTCAGGAGATCCTCGACATCATGGACAATAAGAAGCTCACCCTCGACCAGAAGGAGACTCGCATCAAGGAGTATGCCGATGACTACGACATGATGCGTGGCGACATCCTGAAGCGCCTGCGTCACTCTGACTATGTGATCAGCTACACCATCGACAGTTACACCTCTGCAGAAGACATCCGTAAGGTGCTCAACAGCCGTCCAGGCAACTTGAGCCTTGCTGAGTTCTACACCGCAGCAGAAGGCTATGCAGAGGGTTCTGAGGAATTTAACAACATCTTCCTTACCGCTGTCAAGTACTATCCAAATGACGAAGCAGCAAACCTCAACGCAGCTAATGCTTACATGGCCAATGGCAAGTTGACCGAAGCTCGTCGTCATCTTGAGAAGGCTGGCCAGTCACGTGAGGCCCTCTATGCTCGTGGCGTTTATCAGGCTCTGACAGGCAACTACAACGAAGCTGTTGGTTACCTCCAGCAGGCAAACAATGCCGGCATTGAGGATGCAACCAAGCTTATCTCAACCGTACAGAATCGTATGGAATGGGAGAAGCAGTGGGGAAAATAAACGTCAATAATTGACACCCGAATATATCAAACCCTCTATTGGAGCAATCTGATAGAGGGTTTATTTTAAATTATTGTACCCGCGAGAATCTATAATATTAAAATATTAATTATCTTCGCGGCGCGTTAATGTATTTATACAAAAATCCAAAAATATTCACAAATTAAAGTTTTCTTAAATGGCAAATGTTATTAAGCTCAAGAAAGGCTTGAACATCAACCTGGAGGGAACACCAGAGCAGAAGCTCGTCAGCGTGAAGGAGGCCACTAAGGTCACCCTCGTGCCAGATGACTTCGTGATGTGTACCCCAAAGATTGCTGCTAAGGCTGGTGATGCTGTGAAGGCTGGAGATGTGATCTTCAACGACAAGCAGTATCCAGAGATTAAGTTCGTGAGCCCAGTGAGCGGCACCCTCGAGGAGGTCGTTCGTGGCGATCGACGCAAAGTGCTTGGCATCGTCATTGCAAACGATGGTAAGGGCACCAGTGCAGAACTGCCAGTCATCGACCCTGCTAAGGCTTCCGCTGATCAGATCAAGGAGGCTATGCTCAACGGTGGCGTATGGCCATTCCTCACCCAGCGTCCTTACGGCGTGTTGGCTAACCCACAGGCTCAGCCACGCGACATCTTCGTTACTGCATTCGACTCTGCACCTCTCGCTCCTGCAGCTGAGATGATCATCAAGGGTCAGGAGAAGGAACTCCAGGCAGGTCTTGAGGCTCTCAAGAAGCTCACCGCTGGTAAGGTTTATGTTGGTGTTGCCAAGGGCACCCAGCTTCCAGCAGTAGCAGGTGTTGAGGTTGTTGAGTTCGACGGTCCTCACCCAGCAGGCAACGTTGGTGTTCAGATCAACGCTATCAAGCCTATCAACAAGGGCGAGATCGTATGGACTGCACAGGTTCAGGATGTCATCATCATCGGCCGCGTTTTGAGTGGTAAGGCTGACTTCAGCCGCATCATCACCATCGCAGGTTCAGAGATCGTTGCTCCAGCATACGCTAAGGTTCAGGCTGGTCAGTCGCTCGCAGAGATCCTCGACGGCAAGGTAAAGCACACTGAGTACAAGCAGCGCGTTATCAATGGTAACGTTCTCACTGGCGAGGCTACCGGTCTCAACGGTACTCTCGGCTTCAAGACTCAGACCGTGACTGTCATCCCAGAGGGCGATACTACTGACGAGATGTTCGGCTGGATCACTCCAGGTCTTGGCCGCTACTCTACCAGCAACACTGGTCTCGCAGGTCTCTTCGGCCTCTTCAAGAGCAAGAAGTGGACTATGGACGCTCGCCTCAAGGGTGGTCCTCGTGCACTCATCGAGAGTGGCAAGTGGGAGGAGGTATTCCCAATGGATATCTATCCTGAGCAGCTCTACAAGGCTGTCCTTGCCTTCAACATCGACCAGATGGAGGCCCTCGGTATCTACGAGGTACTTCCTGAGGATCTTGCACTCTGTGAGTTTGTCTGCTCATCAAAGACTCCTGTACAGCAGGTATTCGCTGATGGCCTTGTTAAACTCCGCAAAGAAATGGAATAATGAAACTGAACGATTATATCAACGAAAAGATTGACCCCCTTTTCCAAAAGGGTGGCAAATATGAGAAGCTGTGGTCGGTTTACGACTCCTTCCATACTTTCCTCTTCGTTCCTCGTCATACCGCAGCTCGCAAGGGCGTTCAGGTGCATGACTCAGTAGATTCTAAGCGTGTCATCATCATGGTGATCCTCGCTTTGATTCCTGCCATGCTCTTCGGTTGCTGGAACGTAGGTTATCAGCACGACCTCGCCCTCGGCATCAACGATGGCTGGTTCATGCAGTTCCTTTATGGCTTCGGTGCTTTCTTGCCTAAGGTTGTCGTAGCTTACGCTGTAGGTCTCGGCATCGAGATGGCAGTAGCTTGTATGAAGCGCGAAGAGGTTGCTGAGGGCTTCCTTGCTTCAGGCCTCCTCATCCCAATGATCGTACCTGTAGAGACTCCACTCTGGATGATTGCTGTTGCTACCGCATTCTCTGTCATCTTCGCTAAGGAGATCTTCGGTGGTACTGGTATGAACATCTTCAACCCAGCACTCATCACCCGTGCATTCCTGTTCTTTGCTTATCCAAAGGCAATGTCAGGTGACGAGGTATTCGTACGTACTGGCAACTGGCTCACCGGCTCACCTATCGAGGGTACTGCTGTTGTTGACGGTTTCTCAGGTGCAACTCCTCTTGCTGCTGTAGCTGATGGTTCATTCGATCCTGCTACCTTCTCTACCTTCGACGCATTCATCGGTCTGATCCCTGGATCTATCGCTGAGACTTCTACTCTCGCTATCCTCCTCGGTGCAGCTCTCCTCCTTATTACTAAGGTGGCTTCATGGCGCATCATGGGTGGCGTATTCGTAGGTGGTGCTCTCGTATCTGCTCTCATCGCAGCATTCGCAGAGAACGCTCCTACCGTTGCTCAGCAGCTCTGCCTCGGTGGTTTCGCCTTCGGTGCAGTGTTCATGGCTACCGACCCTGTTACCGGTTGCCGCACCAACTGCGGTAAGATCTGGTACGGTCTCTTCATCGGTGCTATGGCAATCGTGATCCGTATGTTCAACACCGGTTATCCAGAGGGTATGATGATGGCCATCCTCCTTGGTAACGCTGTGGCTCCACTCATCGACTACTGTGTAGTTGAGAGCAACATCAGCAAGCGTGCTAAGCGTGTGAAGGCTTAATTGAGATTTGTAATTTTAATCGTAAATCGTAAATTCTAAAATCGTAAATAAGATTATGAATCGCAATAGTAACATTTATACCGTAATTTACGCTGTTGTCCTCTGTGGTCTCGTAGCAGTATTGCTTTCAGCAGCTGCTCTCGGTTTGAAAGACCAGCAGAAGGCTAACACCGATAACGAGAAGAAGCAGCAGATCCTCATGGCTGTAGAAGGTCCTCTTCAGGCAGCTGGTATCTGCGAGGCTGTTACTTTCGAGAACGCCGCTGAGATCTGGGAGAAACTCGATATGGAGAACAACATGGCTTGTGTTACCGTCAATGGTGACCTTGACCAGGATACCAATCCTTTCGAGATCAATGCAAAGACCCTCTTCACCAAGGGTGAGGTTAAGGCCGATGCTAAGCTTCCATTCTTCTGTGCAAACATCAACGATAAGCCATATTATATAATGTGTATGTATGGCGCAGGTCTTTGGGATGCTATCTGGGGTTATATCGCAGTTGAGGGTGATGGTTCTACCATCGCTGGTGCATCTTTCGACCACGCTGGTGAGACCGCTGGTCTTGGTGCTAAGATCAAGGACGATCCTGCTTTCGCTGCAGCTTTCGTTGGCAAGCAGATCTTCAAGAATGGTCAGTTCGCTCCTGTAGTAGTTACCAAGAAGGCTGCAGACAACAAGGTTGACGCTATCACTGGTGCTACCAAGACTTCTGACTGTGTCAGCATCATGGTTGGCAATTCACTTCAGGGCTATGCAGCTGCTCTCCAGCAGCTCGGCGAGGCTCCTGCTATGGGTGGCGACTGCTGCGGCAACGCAGAAGGTGGCTGCTGTGGCAAGTGCCAGGAAGGTGCTGAAGGCGAGTGCTGCAAGAATGCAGAAGGTGAGTGTTGTAAAGAAGCTGAGGGTGAATGCCCAAAGGCTGAGTAAATATTGTTAATAGTCTAAATGTCTACAATTATGGCAGAAAAGAAACCTGGTGTTTTCACCGGTCCTCTCTGGACTAACAACCCTGTCGTCGTACAGGTTCTCGGTATCTGCTCGGCTTTGGCCGTCACTACCCAGATGAAGCCAGCCTTGGTAATGGGTATTGCTCTTACCTGCGTGCTTGCTTTCGCTAACGTGATCATTTCATTGCTCCGCAACACTATTCCTAACCGTATCCGAATCATCGTACAGTTGGTTGTTGTAGCAGCGCTTGTAATTATTGTAAACCAGATTCTTAAGGCTTACGTCTATGACGTCAGCAAGGCTCTTTCAGTTTACGTTGGTTTGATTATCACCAACTGTATCCTCATGGGTCGTCTTGAGGCATTCGCTCTTGGCAACAAGCCTTGGCCAGCTCTTCTCGACGGTCTCGGAAATGGCCTTGGCTACGCTGGCATCCTCTTCGTAGTAGCTACCATCCGCGAGTTCTTCGGCGCTGGTACTCTCTTCGGAGTTGATGTTATCGCACGCTTCGTCAATGAGGCTGGTTTCGACGGTTATCAGAACTGTGGCTTCTTCGTGATGCCATCTGCAGCCCTGATCATCCTCGGTTGCATCATCTGGTACCTTCGCGCTAAGAACCCAGAGTTGCAGGACAAGTAATTAATACTCATAAACAACAAAGACTATGGATTTGTTAAATCTTTTCATCAAGTCAATCTTCATTGACAATATGATCTTTGCACTGTTCCTGGGTATGTGTTCTTACCTCGCAGTGTCAAAGACTGTCAAGACCTCTGTTGGCTTGGGTGCAGCAGTAACCTTCGTGTTGCTCATCACCCTTCCTGTCAACTATCTGCTTGACAAGTATGTGCTTCAGCCAAACGCTCTCATCGAGGGTGTTGACCTCAGCTATCTGAGCTTCATTATCTTCATCGCAGTCATCGCTGCTATCGTACAGATCGTCGAGATGGTTGTCGAGAAGTTCTTCCCTGCTCTCTATGGTTCACTCGGTATCTTCCTTCCATTGATCGCTGTAAACTGTGCCATCCTCGGTGGTTCACTCTTCATGCAGCAGAAGGAGTTCGAGACCTTCGCAGAGCCAGTAGTTTACGCACTTGGTTCAGGTATCGGCTGGCTCTTCGCCATCGCTTGCCTTGCAGCCATCCGTGAGAAGCTCGCTTATTCTAACATTCCTGCTCCACTCAAGGGCCTCGGCATCACCTTCATCGTGACCGGCCTCATGGCAATTGCCTTCTTGAGCTTCAGCGGTATTCAACTCGGTTAATTAAAAGGAGACTAAGATTATGGAAATGACTTATATCTATGCAATCGTAGTTTTCCTGGCTGTAATCCTGGTGCTCGTAGCTCTCTTGCTCGGCATTAAGGCTTGGCTCGTTCCTGCTGGCAACATCGTAGTCGATGTCAATGGCAAGAAGCAGATCCAGGCTGGTATCGGCACCACCGCTCTTGCTGCACTCCAGCAGGGTGGCATCTTCCTGTCATCAGCTTGTGGTGGTGGCGGCAAATGCGGCCAGTGTAAGTGTATCATCGAAGAAGGCGCTGGCGACATCCTTCCTACTGAGGTTGGTTTCTTCAACCGTAAGCAGATCAAGGCTAAGTATCGTCTGGCTTGCCAGTCTAAGATTAAGGAGAACGCTAAGGTTATCGTTCCAGATGACGTATTCGGCGTTAAGGAATGGGAGTGCACCGTTATTGGCAACAAGAACGTGGCTACCTTCATCAAGGAGTACAAGGTGGCTCTGCCAGCTGGCGAGCACATGAACTTCGAGCCTGGTTCTTATGCTCAGATCCGCATCCCTGCATTCGATATCGATTATGATAAGGACTTCGACAAGAGCCTCATCGGCGATACCTATCTTCCAGCTTGGGAGAAGTTCGGTCTGTTCCCTCTGAAGTGTCACAACCCAGAGCCAACCATCCGTGCTTACTCTATGGCTAACTATCCTGATGAGGGCGATATCATCACTTTGAACGTACGTATCGCCACTCCTCCATTCAAGCCAAAGGATCAGGGCCCTGGTTTCATGCCAGTC
Organism: Bacteroidales bacterium; assembly: GCA_045600445.1. Taxonomy (GTDB): domain Bacteria; phylum Bacteroidota; class Bacteroidia; order Bacteroidales; family UBA3663; genus Liminaster. The sequence goes on from JAZRXZ010000081.1 coordinate 50,012, forward strand.
AACCCAGGTATTGCTTCTTCTTACATCTTCTCACTCAAGCCAGGCGACAAGGTTATCATGTCTGGTCCTTATGGTGAGTTCCGTCCACAGTACGGTACTGGCCGTGAGATGATTTGGGTAGGTGGTGGTGCCGGTATGGCTCCTCTCCGTGCACAGATCATGCACTTGCTCAAGGGCAATGGCATCGCTCCAGAGGATCGTCAGCGTCCAATGCACTACTTCTATGGTGCACGTGCGCTTGAGGAGATTCCATTCCTCGACGACTTCCTCGCTCTTGAGAAGGAGTTCCCTAACTTCCACTTCCACCTCGCTCTTGACCGTCCTGATCCTAAGGCCGATGCAGCAGGTATCGCTTACACCCCAGGCTTCGTAGCTCCAGTAATGGGCGACACCTACCTCAAGGCTCACGAGGCTCCAGAGGATTGCGAGTACTACCTCTGCGGACCTCCGATGATGGCTAAGACCGTGCTTGATCTCCTCCACTCTCTCGGTGTTGAGGATGACATGATCCGCTTCGATAACTTCGGTGGCTAATCCCACTCATAAGTATATCACAAACGATAGGGGCAGAATTCGTTCTGCTCCTATTTTTATTTATAATAACTCTTCGCATATCTTCCACGGTACCGTGATAACGATGCCACGGTCTTTGCATATCTTCCACGGTACCGTGATAACGATGCCACGATATTCGCATATCTTCCACGGTACCGCGACAACGATACCAATAATGATACGCTAGTTTTTCATTATCTACTTAGCAAATCTTCCAATATAAATAATATAATAATGTGTAGCAAATATCATTTTTGATAAAGATTTGGATAATAAGCAAAAAATGAGTAACTTTGTGGCGTTTATAAACATTACAGAAAATCTACACTTAGAAGAATATGTATCTCGACAGCAAACTCTATGTGGCTCATTCGGCCAACGGTCCTATCAATCTTGTAGGCAAAATGTGTAACCGTCATGGTCTCATCGCCGGTGCTACCGGTACAGGTAAGACCGTTACCCTCCAGGTCCTTGCTGAAACATTCAGCCAGGCAGGTGTACCTTGCTTCATGGCCGATATGAAAGGCGACCTTTCAGGTATCAGCCAGACAGGTAAGATGAGCGGCTTCATTGAGAAGCGCTGTGCAGAGTTTGGCATCAGTGATCCTGATTTCCAACCTTGTCCTGTTCGTTTCTGGGATGTTTACGGCGAGCAGGGTTTCCCAATGCGCACTACTATCTCTGCCATGGGACCTCAGCTCCTGAGCCGTCTTATGGGTCTCAACGAAACACAGGCCGGCGTTCTCAATATCACTTTCCGCATTGCCGATGACAACCAGCTCCTGCTCATCGACCTCAAGGATCTTCGTCTCATGCTCGATTTCGTTGGCAAGAATGCTTCTAAGTTCACTACAGAATACGGCAACATCTCTCCAGCAAGCATCGGCGCCATCCAGCGTGCAGTCATGGCTATCGAGAGCGAAGGTGGCGACAAGTTCTTCGGCGAACCTGCCTTCGATGTTAACGATCTTATGGATACCGAGAAAGGTAAGGGTGTGATGAATGTCCTCGCCGCTGATCGTCTGATGCTCAATCCTAAGCTCTACTCGACCTTCCTTCTCTGGCTCATGACCGAGCTTTATGCCACACTTCCAGAGGTTGGTGATAAGGAGCTTCCTAAGCTGATTTTCTTCTTTGATGAGGCTCACATGCTGTTCGATGGCACCTCAAAGGCTCTCGTTGACAAATTGGAACAGGTAATTCGTCTCATCCGTTCTAAGGGTGTAGGTATTTACTTCATCACTCAGTTGCCAACCGACATTCCAGAGAATATCCTCGGTCAGCTTGGCAACCGCGTGCAGCACGCCCTTCGCGCCTATACTCCAAAGGACCAGAAAGCCGTTCGTACTGCGGCACAGACCTTCCGTGCTAATCCAGACTTCAAGACCGAAGATGCTATCCTCGAGCTTGAAACCGGTGAGGCTCTTGTTTCGTTCCTCGATGAAAAGGGTGCTCCAGGCATCGTAGAACGCGCTCGTATCCTCTTCCCTCTCAGCCAGATCGGTGCAGTGACCGATGGTCAGCGACTCGACATTCAGGCAGCTGCTCCTGCTCGTATCAAGGGATATAATGACTTCTTCGACCGCGAATCTGCTTATGAGGTTCTCTCTGAGGCACGTCAGCAGGCTGATGCTGAGAAGCAGAAGGAACTTGAGGCCAAGGAGGCTGAGAAGGCTCAGAAAGAAGCAGAGAAAGAACAGGCTCGCCTCGAAAAAGAAAAGGCTAAGGAAGAGAAGGCCAAGTCAAAGAAGAGCAGTTGGACACGTACCATCTTCGGCACACTCATCGGTGCTGTCACTGCAAGTGTTGCACGCAGCGTAGGCAAGAGCGTATCTGACAGCATCACCGGCAAGAAGTCAAGCAAGTCTTCTGGTGGTAGCATCCTCGGCAAAGCTGCATCTTCTGCCACTACTTCTGTGACACGCAAGGTTACACAGGAGATTCTTAAAGGAATGTTCAAGTAAACACACCCCACAAAAAGACCCACCCCCTCCCTTGTAGAGGGGTCGGGGGAGGGTCTATTAGTGTTATGGTAAATCTTAAGAAGGATCTCAACAAGCTTGTCGCCCCTATTTTTGTTGAGACACTCCTTACAATGCTCTTAGGTGGCATTGACACCTTCATGCTCAGCCAGTATAGCGACGAGGCTGTAGCAGCAGTAGGTATGGACAACCAGATCCTGATGCTGGTGTTCCTCCTCTTTACAATCATCAATGCAGGTACCATCGTCCTCTGCTCCCAGTATCTGGGTGCAGGCCGACAGGATAAGTTCATGCGAGTAGGATTTGTAGCGCTGATGCTCAACCTGCTCGTAGGACTCCTCGTAAGCGTTATCCTCTACTTCGGAGCCGAAGACATCCTCTCGCTCATGGGCATCCGTCCTGAGCTGATGGTCTATGGCAAGCCTTACCTGCAGATTGTCGGTGGCTTCGCATTCACACAGGCCATCACCACTACGGTCAATACCATCCTCCGAAGCGCCAACAAACCTATCTATCCGATGATGGTCGTAGCAGTGGTCAACGTCATCAACATCATCGGCAACTATACGCTCATCTTCGGTAAGTTCGGCATGCCAGCCTTAGGCTCTGACGGTGCCGCCATCTCTACCAGCCTCTCGCGCGTCATCTCGATGATTGTCATCTGCATCATCCTGCGCAAAAAACTCTTCACGTCGATCCCCGAAAAGCTCTTCAAGTGCTTCCCACGCCACGAGCTGCGCGATCTGCTCAAGATCGGCCTCCCGTCTGCTGGCGAGAATTTCTCGTACAACCTGCAGCAGATGACCCTCCTCTACTTCATCAACGCCATCAGCAACGAAGCGCTCACAGCACGCACCTACATCGTTAATATCGTCATGTTCGTCTACCTCTACGCCATCTGCATCGCACAAGGCAATTCCATCATCATCGGACATTTGGTAGGCGACAACAAGACACGTGCCGCCTATATCGTAGGCAAGTTCGCCTGGCATCGTGGTGCCATGGTCAGCGTCACATTCTCGCTGATTGTAGCCGCCTTAGGACCGTTCATTGCCAATGCATTGACCGACAATCAGGAGATCATCCGACTGATCTGCTGGTGTCTGTGGGTCGATGTGCTGCTGGAGGTAGGCAAGTGTGTCAATATCTGGGCATGTAACACACTACGAGCCACCGGAGACATCAACTACGCCTTCTATGTAGGCCTCGTTGTCCAGTGGCTCGTCGGAGTCGGATTAGGTTATCTGCTCGGCATCACGCTCGGCCTCGGCCTCATCGGCATGTGGGTAGCCTTCATGCTCGATGAGAATATCCGTGGCTACGTCTTCGTACGCCGATGGAATGCTTTCAAGTGGGCCAACAAGTCATTTGTCAGCTAATCATCTACGGCCGCCGCGAGTAGTTGGCTGCTTTGCAGGTGTCTCCTGGCGATGGTTGATCTGAGGAGACTGCTTGTTGCCGCTCTTGTCCTCATAGCGATGATCCTGTGTGCGGTTAGGCTGGTTAGGATTGCTATAGTTGTTGATGCTGTTCTTCACCTTGTTGTTACGCTCGCGGCGTACGGTGCCGAAGTCATTGCGGCTGTGATCCTTATAATCATTTGAACCGAAGATCTTGATAGTACCCTTGTGAGTCTCAACCTTGTGACGGCTCTGATAATAGTTCTTGCTGCTATGGCCACCCTTATAGGTCTTATAGGCAGTAGGAGCATCGTAATAAAAGAAATTGCGATTGCTATAGATCGTGTAAACACGGAAATTCCAGCTACGACCAGTGCTATAAATCGGACGATAAAAGTAATCGAGCTTCATGAACTTGGCAAACTGACGGGCAGTCAGCACATAGTGCATGTCCTCATTACGATTATCCAACAGGCGGTAGTATGCATCGATGGCATCACCATAACCATAGACAACATCATTCATGATACGCTCTGCGGTGTAGATGAAGTCAAAGTTAATCTCGTAGCAGTCATCATACTGTGCAGGGCTGAGGTCGAGCTCGTAAGCCATACGATCGCTGATGAAACGTGCATGAGTGCGAACTGTGCTCAGAGACATCGCGAATACTTGGGTGGTCAATGCCACCAACATCATTGCTAAGGTAACTAAGGTCTTCTTCATAATCGTATCGTGTTAAGTTAGTATTACTTTTACTTTTGTCTTTAAGACGACCAAGAACTCAGTAGGTTTAAATTATCTGCGTCCACGGCCACCGCCTTCGTGACCATTGCGACCTCCTTCGCGACGGCTACCGCCGTTGTTGCCACCGGCACGGGTGCCAGCGTTATTGCTACGCTCATGGCGAGTACCACTCTGCTGGCGAGCGCCTTTGCTGCGAGAAGGACGTGACTCCTGACGAGGACGAGATTCCTGACGTGCGCCACCCTCGTTGCGATGATTGATCTGAGGAGAGTTGTGGTTGCCACTGTTATCGCGATAGCGGTGATCCTGGGTACGATCGCGCTGGTTGCGGTTGTTGTAGTTGTTGATGCTGTTGTGGTGGCGGTCGTTGCGATCACGACGGATGGTGCCGAAGTCATGGCGGCCATGCTCCTGGAAGTGTGGTGTGCCATGGATGTGTGCCGGTGCACGATGGATCTCATGGTGGTGGCGATGCACGTAGTAGTCGTGATGGAAGTGCAGGTGTGAGTGCGCTCCACGATAGCTGTGATAGATGCTAGGTGCATCGTAGTAGAAGAACGAGTGGTTGCTATAGATCGTATGGATGCGGAAGGCCCACGAGCGACCGGTGCTGTAGATCGGACGATAGAAGTACTCGAGCGCCAGGAAACGGGCATACTGACGAGCGTTGAGCACATAGCGGAGATCCTCATTGCGATAGTCGAGCATACGGTAGTAGTTCTCGATGGCATCACCATAGCCGTAGACTACATCGTCCATGATATTGTTGACACCGTAGATAAAGTCGAAATTGATCTCGTAGCAGTCATCGTACTGCATCGGAGTCAGATCGAGCTCGTAAGCCATACGGTCGCTCAGGAATCGTGCATTGCTGCGGATGCTGCTCATTGACATGGCAAATACTTGAGTAGTCATTGCCATCAGGATCAATGCTAAGGTAACTAAGGTCTTTTTCATAATCGTTATGGATTAAGTTAGTATTACTTTTGCTTTTGTCTTTAAGACGGGATGCGGATGGGAAGGTTTAAAACAAACAATGCTGAGAGGAAGGAGCGTTTTTGTCGAAAAGCTTGATTTCATCGAATAGCAGACACAGGAAATAGACAATTCGAAATAAACATTGAGAAATATTTGGAGATGTCGGAGAAAAGTATCATCTTTGCAACGGATAAATCAATGACGGTGTTGTCAAAGGAGAAATGCCAGGGAGAGCTTTGCGAATGATTCTGGAGTGGCTCGATCTTCACAGAGAAGAACTGATGGAGAACTGGGAGCTTGCGCAAAAGGGAGCAAAGCTGAATAAAATTGAACCTCTAAAATAACGACTATGTTTCTTGAAGTGATTAAAGCAGAATATATTGACGGATATCGCCTCCGATTGTTTTTTAACAACGGGGAGGTTCGTGATGCAGATCTGCAATCTTCGTTGAAAGGAGAAGTCTTTGAGCCACTTCATGACATAGAAATGTTCAAGCGCTTTACCTTCAATTTCAATACGGTGGTATGGGAAAACGAGGCAAACTTCGCACCTGAATACCTATACGAAATATCAAAACCTATCCCGTATAGTTTTGATGTAGACAAGCGAACTGGCCTAGTGGCGGATGATAGTTCGATAGATTATAAAGCATAAGAATAAAGCCATCCTATTTCAATTCGAAATGGATGGCTTATTTTTAATTAGTGAACCAAGATTTTCTTTCCTTCTTTTATCAAGATCTTTCCTTGGCTATTACTCTTTATCTTCTGGCCGAAGAGGTTAAAGATACAATCCTTGTCTTGTCGATCCGATCTAATCTGTTGAATGTCATTCACTATTATCTCATCTAAGTCTCCAACAAGTGTGCCATATTGAGCCCAGTCAGATTTTTTGTATGCATCAAGGGCATCTGCGTGGACGTGGATGGTAGGGTTTGATGTGAACATATACATCGACAAACTTGGAGGGGTTATTGGCTTAACGTACACGTTTTCAATAGAAGAGTTCCAGAATATACCCTGTCCCATGCTTGATACTTTCTCTCCGACAGTTGCACTTACCAAACCAGTGCAAGTGGCAAAAGCATCCCATCCGAGTCGTTCTACAGCATCTGGTATGTCTACCTCTATTATGCCCGTTCTAGTGAATGTCTTTTGGCCAATATATGTAATAGTCTTTGGCAATTTAATCGATATAAGGTTACTACATTCATAGAACATATAATCTCCTATTTGATTATCTAAGGTACTGTAACTATCATAATACGCAGTTCCTCCACTGACAATCTTAGCATTAGACAGATCCAATACTGAAAGATTTCCTTCACGAAGTAATTTGCGAAGATATTTAATATCTGTACCATTTAGGGAGCCAGAAATCTTAGCTATTATCACAGAAGAATCTAATAATGAAGAAAGCGTTCCTGCAGTTTTTACATTAACTTCTTGCTCAAATGCATTTTCTGACAAATTTGCCAAATGAAGAGTTCCATCTGCATCAATAGAATAAATTGTATAGTTTTCTTTTAGGATATGGGATGGAATACAGAATTTTTTATTATTTGAGGCAAAGAGCAACTGATCATCCTCATCAAGAACAATGAAGCCTACGCCACCTTTGCCGTTCATCACAAAGATTGAATCGCTCTGTAAATAAGTGTATTCAGAGACTGATGGCGATACAGAAAGGTATTCTGTAAACTGTCCGAGTTCGCCACATGTTCCAACCATTCTTTCAGTATCTCTTCTGTCTTGTCCTGCTACAGTGAAGAACCCTGAGGTTTTCATAAGGTTGATTCTATCCTCTATAAAAAGAATCTCTCTGTTTTTTCTTGGGTATTTTGAGATTTCCTTCAGTGTGGCTTCAATGTCTGATTGTTTAACGGTGACTTTGTAATAGCCATAATCATCAACCATATAATTTTCACAAGGTACAAAGAATCCCCATGCCGTGAAGAAATCAGTCAAGTCTTCATTAGCAATTTCACATACTTTGCGGACGAATTTCAATGTGCTATTATTTGTGTCTCCCCATAATTCTAGTGGATTCTTTCTTAGTTCCTTGAATAATGTCGGATAGAAAGATGTATTTTTTTGTGCCTGATGGTAGTACAGATATAACTGATAATACATGCGCATCATGCTCCAGATATCTCTACCAATGAAAGGCTTGTCGTTTACATAGTCGTCGATGGTAGTAGAAAGTGCGCGACCTTGAGACATTATACGTCCATCTAAGAAGGACATAATGTTTGAGAACAGATTATTCGAAACTTCTCCACAAGCTTCCAGTGTAATGGCTTTCTGGTTTTGATGACCAGTTTCATGAGAAGCGCACCACACATCATGATCCTGACGTGCGACATTTAAAGACATAGCCACACAATCAAAACCATTATATGAGGTTCTGTAAGATGAAGAATTCGCCCAACCTGGGTCTCCTACCTTTCCTTCGATAGCCCAGTTCGGGTTATTGTAATAATCAGGATAGAATGATTCGCCGCCAGTCAGGTTGAATGGGGCTTGTGCTTTATAGCCGTCAGCGACAGAGGTGCAGATGCCCATTACTTCTTTTTCCCATACGGTGATGCTATCAAACCAACTGATGCTTTGGTCAATAGTCTTTGGCCATTCTTTACGGAAAGACTCTGTTTTGAAAATGAATGCAGAATTATTACCTTTAACAATAAAACGCTCATGAGTAGCATTCTTAAGAATGGCCTGGTAATCAGCATCACTATGACGGTTAACATCATAATATCCATTAACAACACCGCCTTCAATGTGAATCTTTATCGCCGGCCATTCGCTCAACTTTTTAGTCATCGACTGAGTATCTGCAGTGTAGATAATATAATACAATGCATCTTTTTGACCATCGATAATGTTCAGTCCTTTCTTAAGTTTAGTGCCATACTTTGCATTACTGATCATCTCACCATATTCAACACATCCTCCGATATAAAGTGTTGCGTCTGAAGGAATGTCCTGATCTACGAATACATATAATGGATCGTCGCTTGAAGAATAAATACCTGTAGGATTTCCCATGTAAGAACTTCCATTGCAGAAAAGTTTATTATTCCAATAATTTGCATCGCTATATGCCTTGTAGCTATGAATACGGAAATCTTTTTCGTAGGAAACCCAATCCTCGTTCTTCAGTTTTTTAGCTATGCTAATCATATAATCGGGCATGCCTGCCTCAATCATCTCTGAAGTCAAAGAATTATCATCCATATTCTGGTATTCAGGCTTCAACGAAGTACAAGAATAATCATCAAAGAAACGAGGTATCTGCTTATGAGCTAGTTCTTCTGAGTCTCGTTCATAAGGATAATAGTTTTCCAAATCTCCTACAAGCGTACCATATTGAGCCCAATCCGAGTTTAGATAATCATTCAACACAATAGAATAGACGTGAATAATTGGATTGGAAGTAAACATATAGGCAGATAACGTCGGAGGAGTCAGAGGTTTGACATAGACATCCTTAACTGGAGAATTCCAAAAGATGCCTTGGCCCATATGTCGTATTTTTCTTCCTACTACTGCGGACTTTAAGTTCGGGCATGAGGCAAAATCATCCCACTCTAGTGTTTTTATATTATCTGGAATAGATATTTCTGTAATACCCGTCGACGTAAATACCTTCTTCTCGATAGCAGAGACGGCGAGAGGCAATTCAACAGATTTAAGATTGCTTAATTCATGAAACATATATAATGTCATGACATTATCAGACGTTGTATAATTCTCTAGATAAGCGTCGCCTCCTGAGACAAATCGTGTGTCTTTCAGATTCAACGATGTTAAACTATTATACTGAATAAGCTGGCGCAGATACTTCACATCCGTGCCATTGATTGGACCTATGATTGTTGCTTCCTGCGCATCTACCGAAAGCAAGGCGGACAATGTACCTGCTTGCTCAATAGTAATGACATTCTCTGCACTAACAGAAAATGAAAGATGGCTGATAATGCACAATAATGCAATAGCGTAATAGTGAAAGAATGCTCTGCGTGACATATATATGATTTATGATAAGTAGTTGTTCAAAATTAACTATGCACATCTTGAATAATTGACGAAGAGGCTTAGACCGACCGCAGCGAGTGCTCGATTCGCGCAATAGAACAACGTGTCATTGGAGACATAATCCATTGGACGGATCCATTTGCCTTTGAGAATACGCCAAAGAGTTTCAGCGAGATTGAGTTCCGGAGAGTAAGGAGGCAGATAGAACAGGTATAAGCCTCTTGATTCCCAA
>JAZRXZ010000082.1:0-53698 GCA_045600445.1 Bacteroidales bacterium
CACAAGCATGGTTTCCGCGCTCGTATGGCCACCAAGAACGGCCGCCGCGTCCTCGCAGCTCGTCGTGCTAAGGGCCGTAAGAACTTGACCGTTGGTGATACCAAGCGTTAAATTCTTTGCCGCGGATTGGCAAGACAAACCAGAAATCCCTTTTAAAGGATTAACGATGACTGTCAATGAGGCTCGCCTCGGTGACGGTCATTTGTTTTTTCTGCTCCTTTGGTATTTATTCTCACTCCTCTTTAAATTTAAATGAAGACACGCGTTCAATCGCTTCTGAAGACCCTCGGTGAAGGCGTCTACGAAAAGGACACGGAGCTGTCGCTTGGCTTGCTGGCCGCTTTGGCCGGCGAGAGCCTGCTGCTGCTTGGTCCTCCAGGTGTGGCTAAGAGTATGGTGGCTCGTAGGCTGAAGGAGGCCTTCGTCGGAGCTCGCTCGTTTGAGTATCTGATGTCACGTTTTTCGACTCCTGATGAGATCTTCGGTCCAGTCAGCATCAGTCGCCTGAAGGAGGCTGATAGCTATGAGCGTGCCGTGGAGGGATATCTTCCTACGGCCGACGTAGTGTTTCTCGATGAAATCTGGAAGGCTGGACCAGCTATCCAGAACACGTTGCTGACGGTGATCAATGAGAAGATCTATCTTAATGGCAACCGTCCGATGCAGCTGCCTCTGAAACTCCTGATAGCAGCAAGTAATGAGCTGCCCGTGCAGGGAGAGGGCCTCGAAGCTCTTTGGGACCGATTCTTGGTGAGAGTGGTGAGCGGGTGTATTGAGGATGAGGAGAATTTCTACCGAATGATTGATCCCACCCCTAGTTCCTCCAGTGTGGGGGGAGTGAATGGAACTCCTGATCTTTTTGCTTCTGTAAATAATGAGGCGTTCTCTGCTGAGGAATACGCGCAGATACAGCTCTCTATAAAGGAGATTACCGTTCCTCGCGAAGTCCTCCTTGCCATCACTGCCATCCGTCACGGCCTGAAGGATGTCGCCATCGAAGGCCAGGATGTGCATCGCAATATCTATGTCTCTGATCGTCGCTGGAAGAAGGTCGTGCATCTGATGAAGGCCTCGGCTTTCGTACATGACTGTAAGGAGGTGAGCTTGTCTGATCTGCAGCTGGCTATCCATTGCCTATGGAATGAGCCGGATGAGATGGAAAGTATTGGCCAGTTGGTAGCACGTGCTATCTTCAATCCGTATCTGCTACGTCTTGATACGCTTTCTCTGCAATTAGGTAAGGCCTTGCGTGCTCGTAAGGTCAAGGATACACTGGAGGAGTCTCGTCAGCGTGGCGACCATCGCGATGATGATCTGATTGTGTTCGACGGTCTTTATTATGCCATCGATGAGCGTGCGGGCGTGTCGAACACCTTTATCTATGTGCCTGACTTCAAGCACCTGCCGACGCGTAGCGCTGATGAACCAGCTGTACGTGGTGTGATGTATCGTGATCCTCGTCAGCCAAAGCGACAGATTATCCGTGCTTATGCTAATCCTGATAATATCGGAGAGCATGACGTTGAGTTGACTCGCGTCAATCTTTATCGAGATTCAATGAATCTCTATGTCAATGGCACACGCTATCCTTTGCGTCGTGCATTGCGTGGCGTCAATAACGAACAGCAGTCAGGCCTCGAACCCGTCCTGAAAGGCGCTCTTCCGTCGCTCGAAGACTGTGAATCTGCGGTCGATCAGCTCTTCCAGGAGGCTGTGATGCTCGGCAATCAGCTCAAGACGCATCTCTTCGTGAGCAAGCAGGTCTTGGAGATTGTCAATGGTCAACTGGATACTTTTCGCAAGCAGATAGCTTTATTGAGAGCTGATTTGAGAAAGCTTCTTTACGATGAGTAATTATCTCACCTTCCCTGCCAAAGTGCTCGATGAGCTCGAAACGCTTATCTGCACGGATCTGGAGCGCGCTTTTGTTGAATCGGTAGAGGCGCGCCTGCAGTTCATGCGTATGCGAGGCGTAGAGGACGCATACGAACTGGCGCAGGTGAAGGCCGATTTCATCCGAGAGAAGCTTCCTAATCAGCAGGCACTGCTTGATAAGTATCTGGAAGTCATCCCTCCTTACCTGGCAAAGAAGGAGGCTTCGGTCGATGAGTTTGAGCAATGCTGGGCCTTGATGGGGACCATCTGGAACGTCGTAGAGTTTGATCGCATCCGCCCTGTGGTTCGCTTGCAGGAGCAATATCCTGTCTTGCTCGATGTGGCTCGTCGTGTAGGACGTATTGCGGATGATCAGGGACTAGAGCGCGTTCCCGTCAGCGTCGGTGGCAAGATGAGTGTGGAGCATGGCGCGCCGAGCGATATCGAAGGTGTGACCATGGGCAATGACATCACCGCGCTCCTCCCGATGGAAATGGCAATCATGAGCGATGAGCAGCTCTCGGGTCTCTTTGCCTATCGCTTTGCCACGCGTCGCCTGCAGACTTTCCGCTACAAAAGCAATATGATGAAGCAAGCGCGTAGGGTAGAGGTGAGGAAGGCGCGGCAGAAAGGTCCGATGATTGTGTGTCTTGATGCTTCTGGCTCGATGCAAGGTCAACCAGAAAAGATTGCAAGTAGCCTTATTATCAAATTGCTGCAGGTTGCACTGCGCCAGGAGAGAGACCTGTTGCTCGTTGCATTCAGCACCACAGCGAAACTTTTTGATGTGCGACGTAACCGCACACGGTTCTTCGATTTCTTGCGTAAAGAGTGTGGAGGAGATACTGATGGTACACAGATGTTGCAGGCGGTGATGCATACTATTGCGGAGAATCCTGCTTATGGCAGTGCGGATGTGCTGTTGATCAGTGACTTTAAGTTCGACGTTCCTGGTACGGGTATCATGCGCCAGGTAAATACATTACGAGAGGAAGGAACTCGTTTCTATGGCTTGCAGATAGGTGTGGCACCTATTGATAACTGGAAGAAATACTTGGATAATTACTGGCATCTGGAGTATAAGCTGCAGATGAAGCCGTGGTTCATTCAGAAATAGCTTTTAAGATGTCAAGAGACTTCAGCTCTCCAATCTCAGGAATCTGCTGATGCAGGAATGCCAGCAATATATCAAGCATAATATTACGTTGCTCGCGAGAGAATGGCAGCTCGTGCATATTCGCATAATTTGTGAGCAACACACGCTGCAGCCACTTGGCAGACTCTGCCGTTAGATAATAAGGATGATAGATCGGACCTGGAGTGAAGACTCCTTCTTTAAGGTCGAAAAGATAATCAGGCAGGTATTCGTCTGCATCAATGCAGAAACCGACATGGCTGATGAGCTGTGAGGTGAATATTAGATGAAAGTTGGTCCATCCACTTTCTGTGTTTTCTAGTGTTTCCAGGCTTTGAAGCAGGAATTGCCAGAACTGAGGATCAGGCACCTGCTCCAGAGGCCGCACCACATGATGTGTCAGTTCGGCAATGAATATACATTGCGTCGCCTTGCCTGGATGGGTCATAGTCAGCATATAAGGTGAGCGTACGATCTCAGCATCAGCAATCTGCAGGATCTCGCCATGGCCTGGCTTGAGTACAAGATCGAGCAACGTCATCGGAGCCATCATCATGCGCAGTTGCGAGGCTTTACGACCACGTGAAGCCAGAGGAACACGACAGGTAATACGGCCACGATGCTGGGTGTAGAAATGCACGAACTGCGTGTGGTCGTTGATGGGGATCGTACAGAGTACAAAGGCCTTTGTCTTTTCGGAATTGTAATTTAAAACTGACATTTTTGGTTGCAAATATAAGCAATATGCCTTTAAAAACAAAGTTTTAAATACTTTTTCGGCGAAATATTTTGCTCGCTAGCGAAAAATCAGTATCTTTGCACCCGCTTTTGGGCATTTTGTCACCAAATTTATAAAAGTCCCGACCGAGTGATTGGGCAAGACCAGCGTGAGCGACATGGCGGTGCTTGGCTGGAGAGGTTTGAGTCAGGCGTTAACCAGTCGTCTGCATCGGTGAGAGAAGGCTTGAGGCAATTTCAAATAAAAATAAATTATAAATCATAGCGGCACGAGTTGCCGCACAAAATCAACAAAACAATGGCAAATCACAAGTCATCTAAGAAGCGCATCAAGCAGACCATTACCCGCAACCTCGCAAACCGTTACTACGGCAAGGTAACCCGTAATGCAGTTCGTAAGCTCCGCGCTACCACTGACAAGGCTGACGCTGCTAAGCAGCTCCCAGAGGTAAGCTCTATGCTCGACAAGCTCGCTAAGAAGAACGTAATCCACGCTAACAAGGCTGCTAACCTCAAGAGCAAGCTCGCTAAGCTCGTCAACAAGCTCTAATCAGCTTATTAGCCTATAATGCCCGTATTGCACCCATAGTGGGTCTTGCGGACATTATTATATTACGCGCGCGTATGTACGCGTAAAACCAAAAACATCAAAACCTATCTCAATGTCAGAAATTCAGAATAATTACGACGCGAGTCACATTCAAGTGCTTGAAGGCCTTGAGGCAGTCCGTAAGCGTCCGGCCATGTATATCGGCGATACCAGCGTCAAGGGTCTCCACCACTTGGTTAGCGAGGTTGTAGATAACTGTATCGATGAGGCTTTGGCTGGCTACTGTAATGACGTTCAGGTCTTCATCCTTCCAGACAACAGCATCAAGGTCATCGATAATGGTCGTGGTATCCCTGTGGATATGCACCAGAAGGAGCAGCGTTCGGCCCTCGAGGTCGTAATGACCGTTCTCCATGCTGGTGGTAAGTTCGACAAGAATACCTACAAGGTTTCTGGTGGTTTGCACGGTGTGGGTGTGAGCTGCGTTAATGCACTCTCTGATCAGTTTGTGGCTGAGGTTCATCGCCAGGGTCATATCTATCGTCAGGAGTATGCATTCGGTAAGCCTATCACTCCTGTCGAGATCATTGGCGATGCTGAGGATACAGGTACAACAATCACCTTCCATCCAGATGCTTCGATCTTCACCGAGACCGTCTATGAGTGGGAGCGCCTGGCTGAGCGTCTGCGTGACCTCTGCTATCTGAATACCGGCATCCGTCTGACATTGACCGATATGCGAGAGGAAGCTAAGCAGGACAATGGCGAGCCACGCCATCAGGTCTTCTATAGCTCGCAGGGTCTCAAGGAGTTCGTTCAGTGGATGGACGAGAGTCGTACCCCATTGATCCCAGATATCATCCACCTCGTTACCGAGAGCGATGGCGTCCCTGTGGAGGTGGCATTGACCTACAACACCGGTTACAGCGAGAGCATCCATACTTTCGTCAACAATATCAATACCCACGAAGGTGGTACTCACCTCGACGGTTTCCGTTCTGCTTTGAGTGCATCGCTCAAGGAGTACGGTACCAAGGAGAAGATGTTCGAGAAGGCCAAGTTGGCCAATGACATCCGTCTCGATGACTTCCGCGAGGGTCTTACCGCCGTAGTCAGTGTAAAGGTGGCTGAGCCTCAGTTCGAGGGTCAGACCAAGACCAAGCTCGGCAACGTAGAGATCCGTCCAGCTGTGCAGAAGGCTGTCCGCAAGGCTATGGACAACTACCTCGAGGAGAACCCTACCCAGGCTCACCTCATCATCGACAAGGTCGTCCTTGCGGCACAGGCTCGTATCGCTGCACGTCAGGCTCGTGAGCAGGTACAGAAGAAGTCTAAGCTCACCGGTGGCGGTCTGCCAGGCAAGCTGGCCGACTGTTCGAGCAAGAATCCTGAGGAGTGCGAGATCTTCCTCGTCGAGGGTGACTCGGCAGGTGGTACAGCTAAGAGCGGTCGTAACCGTCACTATCAGGCTATCCTCCCATTGCGTGGTAAGATTCTCAACGTTGAAAAAGTCCTGATCCACAAGATGCTCGACTCAGAGGAGATCCAGAATATGTTCCGCGCCTTCCGCGTTAACCTGCGTGAGGATAAGAGCCTTGACATCGATAACCTTCGTTACCACAAGGTAGTGATCATGACCGATGCCGATGTCGATGGTGCGCACATCGCCACCCTCATCCTGACCCTCTTCTTCCGTTATATGCGTCCACTTATCGAGGGTGGTTACGTATATATCGCACAGGCTCCACTTTATCGTTGTACCATCGGCAAGAACGACGAGTACTGCTGGGATGACCAGGAGCGCGACGCGTTCCTGCAGAAGTACGGCCAGGGTAAGGAGGATAAAGTCAAGATCCAGCGCTATAAAGGTCTCGGTGAGATGAACGCTGAGCAGCTCTGGGACACCACCATGGATCCTGCACATCGTCGTCTTAAGCAGGTGCATATCGAAGATGCTATCGCAGCAGACCAGACCTTCTCGCTCCTCATGGGCGAAGAGGTGGCTCCACGTCGCGAATTCATCGAGGAGAATGCTACCTATGCAGAGATTGATGCGTAAGTCGGAAGGGTAGAAAAAGGAGTAAAAGAGTAGTAAAAGGGGAGTAAAAGGGACGTTAGTCCTCTTGCTCGGAACCTTTTTATAAAAAAGTTGTTTATAGCTGTTACTATCGTCACTTTTTCTCCCCTTTTACTCCATGACGCAGTCATTTACTCCCTTTTTACTCCATTTCAAAAAGTAAATCAATTTAATTTTTTAATTATAAAATAAACAATGAATATTACAAAGAAAGTCGTAGATGACGTAAATATCGTCCTGAGCCTGGAGATTGAGAAGGCTGACTACGCAGAAGCAGTAGAGAAGCAGATCAAGCAGATTCGTAAGAACGCTCAGATGCCAGGTTTCCGTAAGGGTATGGTTCCAGCAAGCCTTATCCGCAAGCAGTACGGTATGCAGGTTACCGTTGATGAGGTTAACAAGCTCATCAATGACTCAATGTATAAGTATATCTCTGAGAACAAGCTCAACGTCCTTGGTGAGCCAATGGTCGATGAGAGCCAGGAGCCAGTAGATTTCGCTACTGCTGAGCAGTTCACCGTTAACTTCGCTATCGCTATCGCTCCAGAGTTCGAGCTTACCCTCGACGACAGCGTTAAGATCCCATACTACACCATCAAGGTTTCTGACGAGATGGTTGAGCAGCAGATCAAGGGCTATCAGGGCCAGTTCGGTGAGTTCTCTAAGGTTGAGGAGGCTTGTGAGGATGACGTTATCAAGGGTGACATCGCAGAGCTCGATCTCGAGGGCAACCTTGTAGAGGGTGGCATCGTCATGGAGGGTGCTACCGTATATCCTAAGTACATGGCTAATGATGAGGAGAAGGCTAAGTTCAACGGCGCTAAGAAGTTCGCTAGCGTAGACTTCAACCCAGCAGCAGCTTACAACAACAATGCAGCTGAGATCGCTTCTCTCCTTGGCAAGAAGAAGGAGGAGGTAGAGGGTATCACCGCTAACTTCCGCTTCACCATCAACGAGATCAACCACCGCGTAGAGGCTGAGCTCAACGAGGAGCTCTTCACCAAGGTATTCGGTGAGGAGTGCAAGACAGAGGAGGCTTTCAAGGAGAACATCAAGAACCTCATCTCTAACCAGCTTCTTGCTAACTCAGAGTATAAGTTCAGCATCGACACCCGCAAGGTTCTTTGTGAGCAGGTCGGCGCACTCAAGTTCCCAGAGGAGAGCCTCAAGAAGTGGCTCCTCGCTAAGGACGAGAAGCGTGACGCAGAGAAGCTCAATGAGGACTTCCCTAAGATGATGGAGGATCTCACCTGGCAGCTCATCGAGGAGAAGATCGTTGAGAAGAATGACATCAAGCTCACTGACGACGATATGAAGGCTGAGGCTCGCATCATGATCCAGGCTCAGATGGCTCAGTACGGCATGGCTAACATTCCAGAGGAGTATCTCGCACAGTACGCAGAGAGCGTTCTCAAGGACGAGAAGCAGCGTGGCCAGCTCCGCGACAGCGCTATCACCCGTCGCATCCTCGAGGTTGTTGAGAACACCGTTTCTCTTGACAACAAGGAGGTAAGCCTCGAGGAGTTCCAGGAGCTCTTGAAATAAGTATAACACTTCTATACTCTAAAAGAAACGGAGGGGTTCGTAGCCGTGAGGCTGCGAGCCCTTTTTGTATTCTTTTTTTACGTGAAACCATCAAGTGTTTACAGATGATGGTTTTGTAAAAAAACAAAGCCATAACCTGTTTCCTAGTTATGGCTTCGTGTGGTTATATTAAGCTTGCGAGATTCTTAATCTTTTCCTGCTATTTGGCATTGTCGTATTCATGTATGACTGCTTGTTGTGCTGAGTTATATGAGTCCCACATAGTGCCTATGTCATTGTTACTAGAACTAGTGGCTCTCGTAGTACGTGGGAGGAGTTTCCACAGTTCTTTATCTCGTTCTGTTATAATACCAGGACAAAGCGCATTCATGAGATCCAGTAATGTGAGTTTGTCAACGGTATTATTATCTGCATCTGTAGTATGTTTCTGTGCTTTTTGAACGACTCTTTTATCTTCTATTTTCGTTTGTGTGCCATTAGTGCGTGGGAAATAATATGTATCCGAAGAGTTTTTTATCCTAGCTTCTAATATGTTGGTTATATATTCAAAATATGAACTTGCTCCAACTCCTTCGCGGTATCTCCATGCCATAGGCTGATGATCTTCGTCTATCCAGATATGTTGCTGTGAACCTTGAGTAAGAAGCAGATAGCGGCCTTTGTCCCCAATAGCATCAGCAATAAATCTAGTGAAATTTTGGCTTTTTTGTTTTAAGCTTTCTGTTACGGTCTCCATATCATGACCTTTTGTCCAGAAGGTGTATTCATCATTGTCAAATAGTACATAGAACGCCATATAATCGCCTAGGTCTGCAAAAGCACATTTTTGAACATTACGAGGTGCTAAATGTGTAGCATCTCGCCAATCAGCTTGTTGCCATTGTGCTGAAACTATTTGTGTAAATAGTGCCAACATTATAGTTGTGAGTATTCTCATGTCTTTATTTTATTGAAAATGTGCAAACATTTATAATGTCACCAGCAAGAGTGATGCCATACTCGCCGGGTTCAAGATCTTTGAAAGTGATGATGTAGCAGTCTTCACCATACTTATTGGCCTCCCACGGAATGGAATTTTGACGGATGTTTGATTTGTAACCACCAATAGCGCTGAGAGAGGCAATCTCATGTTCTCTCTTCTTTTTCTTTACCTCAAAAGTAAAAACGGAAATGATTTCTTCTGGAGCAGTTTTGTTATCCGGTCCTCTTAATATGAGGGAGAATGATCTACTTTCCATAACCGTCTCAGAGCTTTTGCCATTGAGAGAAATCGTGGCTTTTGATTTCCCAAATAGGGATATTCCAGGTACAGGTATATGAGACAGAGCGTTTGCCTTACCTCCCATAGAAGACTGTTCTTTCGGCAACAATGTAATGGTCGAATCCGAGTTAATTAGACCCATTTGACCTATATAGTCGGGTTTTGTCAGCGACTGAGCAAAACTGCAAAGGCTTATTGCCATCACGCAAATTGAGAATAATAATTTTTTCATCACTAAAATTTATGTGTTATGAATCTTTATTGTTTTGTTTTTCTGTAGTATGTAATGTCTCCGTATTCTGTTACTATTTGCATCTCATTGTCTGAGATTTTTATTATTTTACTCACATCACTAGTTTGCATAGACGACATTTCTTTCCGGACTTTATTCAACATACTTTCTGCAAATTCTATGTCTGCATCTTCATTTGTAATATAGCATGAAATATTAGAATCTTTGATCGTTTCAGAGATTTGACTGTTTGCTATATTCCATTTTTCTTCAACTATTCCTATTATTTGAAATCCATGAATATAATCGAAAATAAATTTTATAATAGCAGTTTCATTATCATAGAATTTCACTTCTTGTGTAAGATTGATGGTATATTCATCTGTTGGAATAATTTCATTTCTGATCCATTCTCCAAGAAGATAATCTTTGTTAATAGTCTCAAGATAATCTCCCTTTTCGATTTTACTTAAAGAGTGATCCTTCGGTGAAAAAGAAATGTAGGAATCATGTAATTGGTTGTATTCTACATCTTTGGCTTCTTGGATCCTTGCTGGCATTATACTAATTAAAACAAGTAACACTATAGCAAAAATAGAGCATACAAATATCCTGATCTTTTTCCCCAGATCATTATTAGTTATTTTCCACAATAACGAAAATCCACCAAGTAATAGAAATGCGCAAATTTTGCATGCGCTATATGTTAGCAGCGGTTTTTTATATATGACGAGGGAAATAACAAAAATGAGTATTAAGAGGACGCTTGCTATGCTGATCATACCTAAGATGCCATCCCTCCCTATGGGTTCTTGGGGACTTGTTTTTACAGGAGTCTCATCCTTTTTGATTTCCTCATTGGATTCCTCTTTCCTGTTGTGTGAATCGTCTAACCATTCACCGCAATGCTTACACTTTTTGGCTACCGCGAGAATCTCTTCTCCGCAATAAGGACATTTCTTAGTATCTTCCATGTCGATAGTGTTTCCATGGCTCCTTATGGTATTATTGTTATTGATACAAAAGCGTGGAGCCCCTCTAAAGCTCGCTCCACGGTGTGAGGCCTTCGCATTGCCCTGTCTGTCGGAACGAGCAGTACGAGAAACCCCACGCAAGATGATATATGATAATACGATAAGCATGAAGACACACTTATAGCCATACAATCATCTTAGGGGCATCACTACTGCTTTGTTTCTGACAGGCATTTGAATTTGCGAAGTTCCACACCGTCAAAAGCAAAGCGTTCAGTAACGCCTTTGTCGATAAATACATCTATTCGATAAATCAATATAGATGCAGTGCAAAGATAGTTATTATAATGATAGGTTGTACAAAAATTGGCAAGAAAAAGATGTTTTAGGTATTATTTCTATCATTCATGGCAAATATTATTGATTGCACTTGCAAATATTGTATATTTCTTTTCATCTAGTGCCATAAATAAAAAACACTTCATAGGAAATGAAGTGTTTGGTCGCTTCCTCGACAAAGGCATGGACTGCGCTGTTCGGTGCAGTCCATGCTACGATCATGGCATGGACTACGTTGTTCGGTGTGGTACATGCCACGGTCATGGGATGGACTGCGTTGTTCAGTATAGTCCATGCCACGATAACGGGATGGACTGCGTTGTTCGATGTAGTCCATGCCATGATAACGGGATGGACTGCATTGTTCGATATAGTCCATGACATGGTCATGAATCACATTGACCAGTGCAATTAGTTACACAATTGCCTCGATAAGCGTGTGGGAGCCGACTGTGACTTCCTTGATGCCAGGTTGTTTGTCTTTATTGAAGCAGAAGCTGACCATATAGCCGGTATGGAGGTGGTAGTAGTCGAGGTATTCGGCCAGCTGCTGCTCGCCGCGCTCGTTGTACGACTGGCCGCGCCAGATTTTGAGTTCGATGATATATTGCTGTCCGAGATAGTCAATAATGATGTCTGTGCGTGTCAGATTGCGGGTCTGTGCCTCACAGTAGTAATTGCCTACGCCATTGATAATAGGACGCAGATAGGTGAGGAAGATCTTTCGACCATTCTCCTCCACAAACTTGTCATCTTTGCCAGGTCGGTAGATCTCATTGAAATGTATACTGAAACGCTCGATCAGTCGGCGCATATCTATTTTGCCGTCATGGATGAACTGCGGCTTCTCGTATTCTCCTGTCTGGTAGATAGATGAAGTCTTCTCCAGAGAGATGAAATAGTCGTAGAGCCATGTCTCGAAGATGCGACAAGAGATCTTTGTCGCACGATCCTCTTCTGTCACAAAGTTGAACATACTGGCAATGTTGATATCGCGGTCGTAATAGTTGTACGATACGCGCTGACCACCAAATACGATCGATTTGAGCAGTTCTGACAGGCTTGGGAACTGCGTCAATTTCTTCTGCATGTCATCAAACAGGGTATTTCCTTCCTTCAGCAGGATATTGATGCCCTTCAGCACTCCCTCCTTATCCCACGAGTAAGCCTCCTGGTCGATGATCTGGCAGATGCGGCTCACGAGGAAAGGGTAGCCAGAGGTATAGTCGAAGATCATTTGGGCTACCTGCTGGCAGTCGAAGGTTAGCTGATGATCATTGCTGTATTCTTCCAGCATTGAGGCAATGCCATCGGCAGGTAGGAACATATCCACATTAAATGGCACAGCGATGTTCCATGGAGAGTTGTATTGATGCTCATCCTCTGGTCGGATCTGCAACTTGAGATTCTTGACATCATAGACACCAGCGAGGATGACTGTCTGGAAGGTTGGGATAATATCTCTCTGCAGATACATTCGACGGAGCAAAGCCAGAAGTTTCAAGAAGGACGGATAATTGCCGGCCTGATCCACTTCGTCGATCAGCAACACGACTGGTTTTGAATTGCGATGGCAGATTGTGCTTATAAACTTAGATAATTCCCTTTCGCTGCACTTCTCTTCATGAGTCTGCGAGAATGTCGTAATATATTCACTGACCTCAGGGTCAAGACCTCCAAGTGGTGTCCACGCAAATAGTTCTGCCATTTGATAGACAATGCTTGAGAAGAGCTTGTCTTCTTCTGCATAGCATGAATCTGACAATCCTTCAAAACTGATACTGAATACACAATACTGATCTGTGAAGTTGCTACTGATTGCATACAGCGTAGTTGTCTTGCCATACTGACGTCCTCGATTGATGCAGAAATAGTCTCCGTTGGCCATCATCTTGCGGATGATTTCCAAACGCTTGGTGATGTCCACCATGTAATGCTCGTTAGGGCGGCAAGTGCCTGCTGTATTGAATCTCTTCATCTGTCGTTAGCCGTTGAGTGTCGTTCTAATGCACAACTTTTGTGCAGCAAATATACATTATTATTCATACAAAAGCAAATTTCCGCTCCAAATCTTTTCATTTCTGCCCTATCTCTCTACTGTTCGTCCCCGATTTGACACTGCAATTTTTCATTTCACAAAGGAGTACATTCTCCAATAAAAGGGTTTCATTATTTTTTCCTCTGAAATATTTGTCTATAATAATTAATTGTTCTATCTTTGCACCGCTTGTATAACACCTAAAACTGAGTTAATATGAAAGCAAAACAAATTTTGGCTTTACTACTAATGCTGGTTGCATCTTCGCTTTTGGCAGATAATAATAATTTCACCGGATTTGATGTGAACAATGAGTATAATATCTGGAAGCGTGCTAATGTAAAGCTGGCGGTTTATAAGGACGTAGATTGCAACCAGATGGAAAATGGATACAACATCCACATTCCCAAGGCAACTACAGAATCAGGGTTCCCTGGATCTGGTCGGCAAGCTTTTATATCATTGGAAACGAATCTTACACAAAACGATCTGATCCCTGGAGAAAAATATGACCTGTCATTTCGCGTGCGGATCTCTCGCCCCGTTGAGGAATTAACCGTCTATCTGTCCCCTTATGATCGATATGGAAATGGAAATCCGATCATGTTTCCCACATTCTACTTAGGATCGGATACTGAGACCGAATATGTTTTGTTCCAAACCGAACAGACAGCTTATGGTTTCCAGGTCCTTTATACTATGACTTTTTCTGGCACTACGTTGGTCGATGATGTCGATATCACCATCTCCGATATTGTGTTGATGAATCACAAAGACAATCAGGCCAAAATACCGAATGTCGTATGGAAGGATTTGAGTCCATTCACGATCAATAATATGGAGTATGAGGTCCAGCGATTCTCGCTTGGTACGGTTCAACTAAATAAAGTAAATGAGCCATACAGGAACCTTATGCTCCCCAAGACAATCCATCATTTCGATGCTGACTTCTCAATAGTATCTATCGAAAAGGAGGCGCTGAGTAATCAACAGGAATTAAGATCTCTCGTTCTGCCCGCCTCGATCCGCTCGATTGCGCCAGATGCCATGAAGGGTTGTAATGGAATATGCGACATCCACATACAGAACCCAATACCTCCGTATGCACATCCCACAAGCTTCGGCAATATCGATCGCGAACAGAGCATCCTCTATGTGCCAATAGGTTCAAAAGAAACATACGCTACGGCACTGGGATGGAGCGAATTCCGGAGAATTGTCGTAGAGGATTCTACGGCACCCGAAGGCAAGATCTGTGAAGCTCCCGAAATCTCCTATGCGGATAACGCGCTCCATTTCTACAGCCCTACGCCTGGCGCTCAATACCACTATACCATCGAGGCGACCGATGCCACCTCATCGACGTTGGTATGTGACGGAATACTGCCACTGAAGGGCACCTATCAGATCAAAGCTTTTGCTCATGCTGAAGGCTATAATGTCTCGCCAACCGTCGTTGCCACACTCTGTTGGCTCGATGCTGATACAAGCCTTTCAACGCCTATCGTGGTCGATGCCAAGCCCGTCTTAATCAAGTGTATCGGAAACACAATCATGATTGAAGGGGCTACTAGCTTCTCGAAAGTCGAATTTTTTGCACCCGACGGACGTTATCTTGGATCTGAGCCAGTCATCGGTGGCTGTACTTCCTTCTCAACGACCGAACCATTAGTACTCATCAAGATGGGTCATCAAACGTTTAAGGTCAAGAGCGGAATGTAAAAAAACGATACATATAAGTTGTATTGGTGATGCTATTGTCGATGCAGGTGACGCGTATCTTCTACGTGTAGGAGGTTAGGGCAAACATGCACATCAGCAGGAGGCTGAGGATGCGGATCTTAGCGAACTTCAGCAGGAGGGTCTTTTCGCCCATGACGTCGAAGTTGACGGTGATGCGAGCGTTATCTGGCTGACCTTCCATGCGAATGACGGAGCCTTCACCGAAGCGGTCGTGAGCGATGCGGGATCCGACAGTGAGGGTCTTGCCTCCGTAGGTCATAGAGAGGGAAGATGCTGTTGAAGAAGGGGCAGACTTAGGTTTCTGTCCTTCGCTGTGTGCCACGGCGGTGTGGGTGATCTTGCGGACCTTGCCAGTGAAGTCGAGGACTGAAGACTTTGGCTTCTCGATCGGATCGGCAGGGTGGTGCCAGGATCCGCGAGGGGTAGGAGAGGAGCTACGCTCAGAAGAGCCGAAGGCTCGCTCCTCGCCGCTACGCCATCCGAAAGAACCGCCTGCTGCTGCACCATAATTGAGCGTAGGCGCGTTACCGCCTGTCTGGTGGAGATACTGCTTGTCTATATCCTTCAAGAAGCGAGAAGCGCGACAAGGCTCACTTTTGCCATTGCGGAAACGAGAGGTGGCGTAGGAGAGGAAACAGTTCTCCTCGGCGCGGGTGATGGCTACATAGAAGAGACGGCGCTCTTCCTCGACGCCACCAGGTTCGTTCATCGACATGTCGGATGGAAGGAGATTCTCCTCGACGCCGACGATGAAGACATTCTTGAACTCAAGGCCCTTGGCGGAGTGGATGGTCATGAGTGTGACATAGTCGGCGTTCTTAACATCATCGTCAGCATCATGTCCCTGTGGCTCGATGTCTCCGCTGAGCGAAACGTCGGCCAGGAAATCTGTGAGACGCACCTCTCGGCCTTCTTCTGCTGCTTCAAGCGTGAAGGTCTGGATGGCGGTGAGGAGCTCCTGTACGTTCTCACGACGGCTCTGCGCCTCGACGGTCATATCCTGTGCCAGGTCGGTCTTGATTCCAGATTCAGCGATGACGCGGTCTGTCAGTTCGTAGGCGTTGAGCTGCTGGTTGAGCTCCTGGAAGTGCTGTATCAATGCCACGAATCCCATGAGCTTGGCAGCGGTTCCCTTGTTGACCGGCACCTCGTTGTCGATAGGGTCGGCACAGACCTCGAAGAAGCTCTTGCCGGTGGCGGCAATGACTTGTGCTACCTTATTAATAGTTGTGTCACCAATGCCGCGTGCTGGATAGTTGACCACGCGCTTGAAGGCCTCCTCGTCGGCCGGATTGGTGATGAGGCGGAGGTAGCTGATGATGTCCTTGATCTCCTTGCGCTGATAGAATGAGAGACCACCGTAGATACGGTACTGGATGTCTTTCTTGCGAAGCGCCTCCTCCAGGGTACGGCTCTGTGCATTGGTGCGATAGAGGACGGCACACTGGCGATAAGGATAGCCCTGCTCATTGTGCAGAGACTGCAGACGGGTGGCTACCTGATAGGACTCTTCGAGGTCGGAATACGTGCCAGTGAGCTCGATAAGCGAGCCACGGTCGTTCTGACTGAAGATGGTCTTCTTAATCTGCTCCTTGTTCTTGGCGATGAGCGAGTTGGCTGCATCGACAATGTTCTGCGTGGAGCGGTAGTTCTGTTCGAGTTTGAAAAGCTTAGTCCCAGGGATCTGGTTCTGCAGGTCGAGGATATTGCGGATGTTGGCTCCTCGGAAGGAGTAGATACTTTGCGCGTCATCACCTACGACACAGAGGTGCTTATGATTGCGAGCCAGCTGCTCGACGATGAGATGCTGCGCACGGTTGGTGTCCTGATACTCATCGACCAGGACGTAGCGGAAGTACTGCTGGTAGAACTCCAAGACCTCGGGAAAGTCGCGGAAAAGAATATTCGTATATACCAGCAGGTCGTCAAAGTCCATGGCACCGGCCTGGAAACAGCGGTTCCAGTAGCGCTGGTAGATCTCATGGAGGAGCGGACGCTTCGAACGTGTGTCGTATTCGCGGAGTTCTCGGTTGGCCGAGTACATGCCAGGGGTGATGAGGTTGTTCTTGGCGTTGCTGATCTGTGCTTGCACGCTGTTCGGCTTGTACTGCTTGTCATCGAGTCCCATCTCCTTGATGATGGTCTTGATAAGCGAGCGTGCATCCGTTTGGTCATAGATGGTGAAGTCGGACTTGAAGCCGAGACGCCCTGCCTCACGACGTAGGATGCGGCAGAACAGCGAGTGGAACGTACCCATCCAGAGACGACGTGCCGCCTGTGCACCGACGATCTGCTGGATACGGTTCTGCATCTCCAAGGCCGCCTTCTTGGTGAAGGTGAGGGCGATAATCTCGTCCGGACGGTAGCCATTGAGCAGCAGGTGTGCGATCTTGATGGTGAGGACGCGCGTCTTGCCCGAACCGGCACCGGCTATGACAAGTTGAGGGCCGTCGCAGTATTCTACGGCGGCCCGCTGGCTATTGTTGAGTGAATCTAAGATATTTTTCACTTTTCGTTATTTAGAATCGATAACCGAAGGTCAGATCCCAGTTGAGCTGATGTGTATTGAAATCCAGAATGTCCGAATCTGAGAAGTCACAAGGATAGACAGAATAGTACTCCTTGGTGCTATGACTTACACAAGACAAGTCAATGTTCCAGCGCTTGCTACGCCAACCGAAGCCGCCAGTGATGTAATGCTGGTCATCAAGGGTGGTGAAGTTTGGCTTGGTAGCAGTGCGATAAAGGAATGCAATGTCATCTGGGTTGACGTCGGTGAAGAGAGCGTTCTTTTTATATGGAGAAGACTTATATGCATAACCCAGACGGGCGCTCCACTGAGGATTGATGCGATACTCGAAACCTGCCTTGATGGTATGCTGCATCTTGAGTTGTGGCTTCATCGTATCATTCATATCATCATAATAAATCTTGTCAGAGTAACTGCCGTCCTTAGGATTGTGGTAACGCATGCTCTTGAAGTCACGAAGATCGTACTCCAGGCTGGCAATAGCACGACCGCCGAAGACGTAAGCTGTAGAGAACTGGTATTCCCATGGGGTGCTGTAGTCATACTGGATGCGATCGTTCCAGTCACTGTAGTTGCTGAGGTTCGGATTCTGCAGCAAGGCCTGCACGTACATGATGTTGTAAGCCTCCATCGAAGCGTCATTGAACTCCTTCATATTCATATATATAGGAGTGTGTACTGCTACGCCCAGACGCCAGTCTTCGGTCGGTTTCCAGAGAAGACCGAAGTTGACACCAATACCGCTACCCTTGGTCTCGATACGATTGTCGTAGGTGATATAGTCACCGTTCATGTCCTTCTGGCTGTCCTCAGTGAAGCAATGTTCTATCATAGAATTGAAGTCAGTGATACGGACGGTAACACCTGCATAGAGGACGTCATTAAAGTTGAGCGCGCCAGAGATATTGTAATAGTCGTGACGGGTACGCTCCAAAAGGTTTGACTGCTGATAGGTATGGTCGAAGACTAGGTTGTCAACATGCTCAGGATCACCTTCAGCAACGTCAAGGGCAAAGCAGTCATAACCCAAGACAGAGAGGAGTGGTACATTATTGTCGTTCCATGCCGCCGTCGTACCTAAGTACTCTGCCATCATGTCATAGTTGTCGAGGTAAGAATTAGCCTGCTCGTAGAGGTATTCGCCAAAAGAACCAGTTGGGTTGTCGAGTACCATATACATCTTTCGGAAGGTCTGCTGTCTGCGCTCAATACTGACACCGAGGTTGAAGTTGACCAGTGAACCCTCATTGTCAGGCATGAAAGAGAAGACTGCTCCGAAATTAGAAACGGAGAAGTTGTTGTCCTTGCCTGTCGCTTTCTTAGAACCGAGCGTCTCAGTACTTGAGTAACCAAGGTGTGGTGTGATGGTAATCGAGTTGGTGCCACGGAAAATGGCAAGACCTGCAGGATTATCGCTCATACAACTGATGTCACCACCCAGAGCGCCAAAGGCTCCTGCCATAGAGCGATAACGCGCTGTGCCACTGATATCGGTGCTGCCGAAACGGACACCGTCGACCAAATTCTGGCCAAAGGTATAGGTTGTGCTGGCAGCCAGGAAAGCTGCCAGGACTATATAGTTCTTATTGTTCATGTCAAAAAGATTTAAAGTTATCTACGTCCATGGCTGCTGCTACTGCTGTGACTGCCACCACCGCCGCCACCACGGCTGTAGCTTCCGCCACCACCGCCGCCGCCGCTGTAGCTGCTTGAGCTACCGCTGCTATAGCTGCTAGAACTGCGAGTGTTGCTGCCACTGCTGTAAGAGCTACCACTATTGTAAGAAGAGCTACCGCTATTATAGGAACCACGAGAGTAGCTGCTGCTACTGTGATCGTAAGAACCGCTTGAGCGGCTTGGGGTATAGGTGTTGGCTGCACGACGTGAAGAACTATTGTCGTAAGAGAAACCGCGGTTGCTGCTTACTATAGTACCACGACGGCTGCGGGTATTGCCAGTGCTGCTATTGTCAGCATGAGAAGTAGCGCTGCTTGATGAGCCGCGGGTATATTGGCTAGCGCTGCCACCACCTTCTCCATTATAGCGGGTAGCGGTATGACGACGGCTGCTGTATGAACCATTACTAACAGGAGCAGTGGCATCACCGCCACGAGAGACTCCCAAAGAAGTAGCAGAGCGGTTGTACTCAGAGGAGTTAGAACGCATGTTGCTGTTGGCCAGTCGTCCATTGACAGTGTTGCGTCCACGGAGGGTAGGACCAGCAGAGTAGGTGCCATTGCTATTGGTGAAGCCTACGCGAGCTCCGTTTGCTGCTCGGTAGCTACGGTTAGTGCTGGCTGAGGCCATGCGAGAAACGCTGCCACCATCTCCCTTCCAACCGCCACGGTGTGCGAAGTGACCGCCGAAGTTATTGCGGCTTGATCCGCGGTGTGAGCTGCCTGTAGCATAGTTGTAGACAGGACCATTATAATAGTCGTTGTAACAATAATGGTAGTAGTGTGGATTTGGACAATAGAATGGAGAGTACCAGCCACCATACCAGCCAGAGTAGTAGCCATAGCTCCAGCCACCATACCAGCTGCCCCAGCGGAATCCGAAGCTTGGAGTTACGTACCACCATGGGTCATAGTAGCAGTAATCCCAGTAGAATGGATCGTAGTAAGCTACGTCATACCATGGGCTGTAACGGTAATAAGCGAAGAATGGATTGTGGAAACGACAGATCAGGTCGGTGAAACGGTATTGCTCGACCAGAACTACGGTATCACGGACAACCTTGTAGCCGCTGATATCCGCATTCTTCAGCATTTTCTTATTTCCAGGGACCAATACAGTATCACCCTTCTCGTCAATAACATTGTAGTAGAATGGAACTTCGTCTCCGACACCTAAGACGTCAGATACGAGTGTAGACGCATCTTCCTTGCTTCGGCGGTTGTAGTCGTCGAGATCCCAGTCGCTGTTGGCATTGGTAGACCATTCGTCTGCGGCAGTAGTCGCATATATAGCCTCATGCTTTGCCTTCTTGTCGGCCTTTTTGCTGAAGTAGATGTCGTCGTCCTGAGCCTGTAAGTTGATGGCTGCAGGAATCGTTGCTGCAAGCATAATAGCTGCAAATAAAAAACGCTTCATCATAGGTCAATTTATTTAAAGGTTGGTTTGGTTTTAATTATAAAACTAGCGATTTTTGTTAGCTTCGCTAAGTTCCGATTTCAGTTTTTAGATAGTTTTAATTCAACAAGGTTTAAAAAATGTTGAAATTTGGTGCAAAGATAAAGATAAATTTGTATCTTTGCACCGTAATTTAGCTATTTAACACTTTTTGATAGCCAAATTTCACTGAAATAACGTTTTTAACCCACGAAATGACAGGAAAATGAATTATATTGAAGTCACTCTGAAACCTAATCCTTGTTCAGAAGAACTATGTGATATCCTGGCAGCGCTGCTGGCACCTCTCGGATTCGACTCTTTCTCGACCGAAAAGGACTGTCTCAAAGCGTATATTACCCAGAATCAGTGGGATCCATCGGCACTCGACGCATTGATGCTGGATCTGCCTATCGAGGACGTCAGTGTCCGTTGGGAAGCCGGTGTAGTGGAGATGGAGGACTGGAACCAGACCTGGGAACAGAGTCAGCAGTTCGAACCGATCATCGTGCAACATCCATCTGATCCTTCGACCATCTGCTGTGTACATAGTCCTGCTGCAGCGGCAGATCAGGTGCCAGCGTGTCGTTATGAGGTAATCATCGACCCTAAGATGTCGTTTGGCAGTGGTACACACGAGACGACGTCTCAGCTGCTCGAGGAGATTATGAAACTCGAGACAAAAGGCAAGGTCCTGGATATGGGAACGGGAACCGGTGTACTAGGTATTCTGGCGGCTGAGGTCGGAGCAGAGCATGTCCGTGCCATCGAGATTGATGACTGGGTGGCCGACAATGCCAAGGATAACGTGTTACTTAACGGATTAGCCAGTAAGATCACCGTGGAGTGTGGTGATGCTTCTCTGCTCTCGGAAGGTCCTACCTATAGCCTTGTTCTGGCGAACATCAACCGAAATGTCCTGCTCAATGATATGTCGCGCTATGTCAGCGTGATGCTGCCAAGTGCAACATTGCTAATGAGTGGATTCTACGAGGAGGATGTCCCTGCGATCCGTGAGCACGCAGAGGCACTTGGATTGCACTATGAGTACCATCGTAGTCGTAATAACTGGGTGGTCATCAAGTTTACACATTAATATATATACTAACCCCTAAATTCAAATGAAAAAGTTATTCCTTTGTCTTCTTGCTTTCGTCCTGGCTCTTCCTATGGCCGAAGCAAAGAAGAAGACTGAAGCTCCGAAACCAGCACCACAGCGTCCGAAGGAGCAGTTTACACAGGCTAAGGATGGCCTCTTCGGTGTGAGCCGTAAGGGTAAGGACTGGTATTTTACTGTAGCAGACAGTGTTCTCGGTCAGCCGATCCTGGCAGTGACTCGTTTTACCAATGCTCCTGTCGATGCAGGTCAGTATGGTGGAGAGATGCTCAACAACCAGACCGTCTATTGGGAGCAGGGTCCTGATTCGACTCTCGTACTCCGTGCACTTATTCTTGGTTCTGATGCACCTGAGGATGATGCTATCTACAAGGCTGTGCAGGTCAGCTCGGCCAATCCCGTTCTTGGCGCGTTCAAGGCGGAGCGTGTAGGTGAGGCTTATCGTGTCAATGTCACCAAGCTCTTTGCTGACGATACTCAGGCCTTCTCTCTTCCTGCTCGCAGCAAGAAACAGTATAATCTTGGTGGTTTGCAGCGTGAGAGTAGCTTCATTGAGAGTATCCGTACGTATCCAATCAATACGGAGGTAACTGTCACAAAGACATATACTTATCAGTCTCCAAGTGGGGCTCCTGGTGCACCAGTCGTCAGTCGTGGTGGTAGTTCTTCTCTTCCTGCAGGCATGCAGACAGGATTGGTGACTATTCAGCTCAATACCTCGTTTCGTCTGTTGCCAAAGAATCCGATGCAGCGTCGTCTGACCGATCCACGTGTCGGCTATTTCGCTGATCGTTTCTCTTGGTTTGCCGATGACCAGCAGCAGGTCAAGACCCGTGAGTTCATCTGCCGCTATCGCCTGGAGGCTCGTCCAGAGGATATCGAGAAGCAGAAGCGAGGAGAGCTCGTCGAGCCTATCAAGCCAATCATCTATTATATCGATCCTGCTACCCCTAAGCAGTGGGTACCTTATCTTATCGCTGGTGTCAACGACTGGAATGCCGCTTTTGAGCAGGCTGGTTGGAAGAACGCTATCCGTGGTGAGGAATGGCCAAATGACTCGACGATGAGCCTGGAGGATGCACGTTTCTCAGTGATCCGCTATCTGGCAAGCCCTATTGCCAATGCATACGGTCCTAACGTCCATGATCCTCGTACTGGTGAGATCCTGGAGAGCCATGTCGGTTGGTATCATAATGTGATGATGCTCGTGCATGACTGGTATCAGGTACAGGCAGGTGCCATCGATCCTCGTACTCATCAGATGAAGTTCAGCGATGAATTGATGGGCGATCTGATTCGTTTCGTCAGCAGTCATGAGGTAGGTCATACGCTCGGTTTGCGCCACAACATGGGTGCATCGAGCGCTACTCCAGTCGAGAAGCTCCGTGATAAGGCTTGGGTCGAGGCTCACGGCCACACCTCTTCAATTATGGACTATGCACGTTTTAACTACGTAGCTCAACCAGAGGACGGCATCAGTGCTAAGGGTATCTATCCTCGTATCAACGACTATGATAAGTGGGCTATCGAATTCGGTTATAAGCCTAACTATGATGCGATGGGCGACGAGGAGAAGGATCATCTGATGTGGAATCCAATCATCATCGATAGCTTGGCCAACAATCCTCGTCTCTGGTTCGGCGGTGAAGGCCGTGACCATGATCCTCGTGCTCAGACAGAGGACCTCGGCGACAACTCTATGTTGGCAAGCACATACGGCGTGAAGAACCTCAAATATATCATCAAGCGCTTGCCTGAGTGGACCAAGGAGGAAGCTAATATGAATACCAACCTCAAGCAGGTCTATGAGTCATTGCTCGGTCAGTACCAGCGTTATCTGCGTCACGTAGCTACTAACATCGGTGGTCTGCCACGGAACTACAAGAGCATCGAGCAGGAAGGCGATGTCTATGGCATCACTCCTAAGGCAACTCAGAAGGAGGCTTTGAAGTGGCTTGATGAGAATCTCTTCCAGAAGCCAGTGTGGCTCGTGGCTGAGCCTTGGATGTACCGTATTACTCTGCGTCCGGATACCTATCTATTCAGGCAGGTTGATTACGTCTTGAAGTCTACCCCAGTACTTGATCTCCAGACTCTCACTGACCTCCAGCTTTATGCTGACCGCTCATCGGCTAACTACAAGCCAACAGAGTATCTCGACGATCTCTATAAGGTTGTCTTCCGTGAGCTCGACAGCAATGCCACCTGTTCTACTTTCCGCCGCTATCTGCAGCGTACCTACGTCAATACAGCTATCGCTCGCCTCACCGCTAAGGGTAGCGAGACTGCTGATGCTCGTGCACTTCTCATGGCTCAGATCCTGAAGATCCAGAAGAAAGCCAAGGCCAGCGCTGCGGCTGATGCCGTCACTAAGGCTCACTGGATGGATTTGGCGCAGATCATTGAGCAGGAACTGATTAAGAAGTAAATCTTTCGAAAAGTTTTAATACAAAAAGAATTACGGCATCTTAGGAAAACCCAAGATGCCGTAATTCTTTTTTTTTATTTTGTTCCCAGTTTTTTCATCAGTGCATCACGATAACTACCACCCAGCGGCATCTTTTGCCCTGCTACGGTGATTGATAGAGGCTCAATTTCCTGGATCTCATCGATCGAAACAATATAGCTTTTGTGTACGCGGATGAATTTATCGGCAGGTAATTGCTCCTCCAGGTTCTTGAGACTATAGAGAGCGGTGATACGCTTGGTGCGGGTATAGAATGAGACATACTCGTGCTGGCCTTCGATATACAGCAGATCATCGAAATTGATTTTGTAGAGGCGATAATCTGCCTTGACGAGCATATAGGTCTTCTGCTCGTTGGCTTCCTGAGGCGTCTCCACAATGGCAGGTTCGGTTGAAGTTGTCTCAAGGCTCTTGATTTTAGCGATGGCCTTCTCAATGGCCGCAGAGAAGCGAGGGAAAGCAATCGGCTTGAGCAGGTAGTCGACGGCTGAGACCTCGTAGCTCTCAAGCGCATATTCTGAGTAGGCCGTGGTGAAGATGATGGCAGGGACATTGCTCAGGGTGCGAGCCAGTTCGATGCCATTGAGGTCAGGCATGTGGATGTCGAGCAGCAGGATATCCACCTGTTGCTCATTGACGATAGAGAAGGCCTCGGCTGCGTTTTGCGCGGTGCCAAGGAGATTGAGATCTGGGAGTTTGGTGACGTAGCCTTGCAGGAGCTTGCGAGCGAGGAACTCGTCGTCGACAATCAATACATTGTACATAGTGAGGAGTTAGGAGTGAGGAGTGTGCTCCTCGGGTTAAGATATATGAAGGACAGTTTTATATCGGTGCTCATCCTCGATGACCTTGAACGAGCATTTGTCTTCGCCAAAGAGCATCTTGAGACGCTGACGGACGTTGTCGAGGCCAATGCCGGTACGCTCCTGGTCGGTGCGCTCAGAGGTAGGATGAGGCGGGAGGTTAGCGTCTTCTGCCGGGATGGAGTTCTCGGCGGTAAAGAGCAGGCCGGTGGCATCCTGACGGAGCGTGATGTGTACGTAGGCCTTAGGATCATCGACCAGTCGGCTGTGCTTGAAGCAGTTCTCGATCATCGGCTGCAGCACCATCGGAGGTACGAGATAGTTCGGATCCTGCTGCGTATACTCGAAGGTGAGATCTGGTTCTCGCTCCATGCGGATGCGCTGGAAGTCGATGTAGTTCTGGATGTATTTGATCTCCTTCTGCAGGAGTACCTGGTCAGCGCGACAGTCATCGATGACGTAGCGTAGCATCTCAGAGAGCTTGAGGACCGAATCCGGAGCCTGCTCGTCTTGGGTGACGGTAAGCGCGTAGATGCAGTTGAGCGCGTTGAAGAGGAAGTGCGGATTGATCTGCGCGCGCAGGTACTTCAATTGATTCTGCACCTGCTGCTCCTGGAACTGTTGTTCGGTCAACTTTCGCTCATTGATCATAAATACGATAGAGACGATCATGGAGGTGGCCAGGAGCAGGATGGCGTACTTGGTGTTGATAAAGAACTGCTCGTTGCGATGTTCGGCCAGATTCTCTACAACGCGGGTAGGAGTGAAGTTGCTCCATTGTGAGGCAAGCGAGACGATATAGACGTCGAACTTGCTGGCCAATACCACCAGGATGAAGATGGTGAAGCCAGACAGCACAAATACCAGGATACGGCGCTTGGGTAGCAGGCGAGGCAGGATGCAGTACTCCATCACATTCCAGAGAATCATCATAGGCAGGATGGTGCAGAAGGCTGACACTGCAGCGATCAACAGGCCCAGATGACGGTTGCCGACGATGGTGAAGGTCAGGAAGAGTGAGACCCAGGCGAGGAGACGCGAGTGTTGCTGCGCCCAGGAGATGAAGTTGAATTTCTGCATAGCTGGAAGTTTTGGATGGTGCAAAGATACGCACTTTTTGCAATCCCGCCTTTGCTATCCGCGTTAAATTATGCAAAAAACTGAAAAAACAAAAGTTTTGGGTGAGCGATGTGCCGACTTGGTTGAATCGCATTTCTCACCTTTATATATATATAATATCTTTGCACTCGTTTTTAGGATTTGAAAATACAAAATAAAAAAGAATAAGAATATGAAATCTATGAAACGTCTGTTTATCGGAATGTTTTCGCTGCTTGGATTGACCACTGTGCAGGCTCAGACACCTGACAGTGTGGAGGTCAATCTGGACAAGGTGCTCGAGATTGCACTCAGCGACAATGCAGACATTCAGGTGGCCAATAAGACCATCGAACTGAAGAAGTATGCCAAGAAGGAGACCATCACGGGATTGTTCCCTACCATCTCTGTTTCGGCTACTGGCACTAAGAACATCGTAGTTGCAACCATGGCCATGGCTATGGGCGATCAGGTCATCAAGGTCCAGATGGGTCGTCCTTACAACTACGCTCTGAACGCTACCGCTGCCGTACCTCTCGTAGCGCCACAGCTCTGGAAGTCGATCGAGGTCAGTGAGGAGCAGGTACAGCTCGCTATCGAGCAGGCTCGTGGCAGCAAGGTCAACACCATCGCTCAGGTCAAGAATGCTTACTACAGCCTCATGCTGGCACGCGATAGTTATCAGGCGCTTTTGGCTGGTTATCGCACTGCAGAACGTAATGCAGAGGAGACTAAGAAGAAGTTCGAGCTCGGTTCTGTCAGCGAGTATGACAAGCTCACTGCCGACGTACAGCTCGAGTCAATCAAGCCAAATCTCCTGCAGGCTCAGAACGGCATCAAGCTGGCAGAGATGCAGCTCAAGGTGCTGATGGGTATCGACGTCAACGAGCCAATGAAGTTCTCTGGCGAGCTGAAGGATTATGAGGAAGGTCTCTTTGCCGACCTCATGACCATCAAGAACGATCTTAAGCTCGAGGATAACTCCAACGTACGTCAGCTCGAGATTCAGGAGCGTATGCTCCGACTGAGTGAGAAGATCAACCGCCTCGGCTATCTGCCAACCTTGGCACTCGCCTTCCAGACAGGTTATTCGGCCATGCCAAATGAGTTCAATCCATTCAAGGCTCCATACTACGGAAGCGCAAGCGTCAACCTGAGCTTCTCATGGACCCTTTTCGATGGCCTGGCTAAGTATATGAAGAGCAAGCAGAACAAGTTCCAGCTCGAGACTCTCGACATCCAGAAGGAGAACCTCCTTCGCCAGCTCGAGCTCTCAGTTACTTCTTCGCTCAACAACATCGAGACCGCAGCTGAGCAGGTAGTCAGCAACAAGGAGAATGTCTACAGCGCTGAGCGTGCATACAACATCTCTGAGAAGCGCTACGAGATCGGTTCGGGTACGATGCTCGAACTCAACTCAAGTGAGTCGAACCTCCTCAGTGCACGTCTGCAGTACGTACAGTCAATCTACAACTTCCTGAGCAACCGTGCTACTTTGGAGCAGACGCTGGGTAAGGTGGTGACGGGAGAGTGAACCCACCCCTGATCCCTCCCGTGGAGGGAAGGGAATAATTAGTATTTTGATCCGAAAATTATTATTACATTACATATATGAAAAAGTCAATCATTCTCCCTGCTGCAATCCTTGCTATCCTGAGTATGGGCAGCTGTAAGCAGAAGAACACCGATAGTGTGATTGCCACCATGGCACAGGACACTATCAACATTACCGTAGAGAAGGTAGTGGCACTCGACGTTGACCAGGTGGTCAGCTTCGCAGCTACCGTACAGGCTGAGGTTTCTAACTCTATTGCTCCTCAGGCTCCAGTACGTATCCGTAAGATCAATGTAGAGGTAGGCGATCGTGTGGCTAAGGGCCAGACCCTCGTTGTCCTTGATAATAACAACCTTGAGCAGCTCAAGCTCCAGCTCGATAACCGTGAGGTAGAGTTCAATCGTATCGACGAACTCTACAAGATCGGTGGCGTCAGCAAGAGCCAGTGGGAGCAGCAGAAGGTTCAGCTGGAGGTTATGCGCCAGTCATTCCAGAACATCGAGGAGAACACCCGTCTCGTCAGCCCTATCAGTGGTGTAGTTACCGCTCGTAACTATGACAATGGCGATCTCTATCAGGGGCAGCCTGTTCTCGTCGTAGAGCAGATCACTCCTGTCAAGATGCTCATCGACGTCAATGAGACCTACTACAGCCAGATTAAGGCAGGTATGCCTGTCGACAACATCACACTCGAGGCATATCCTGGTGAGGCTTTCTCAGGCAAGGTCAGCATCGTCTATCCGACCGTCAATACCTCAACCCGTACCTTCCAGGTAGAGATCTCTATTCCTAATAAGGATCAGCGCGTACGTCCAGGTATGTATGCACGTGCCAACATCAACCTTGGTCAGGCCCATCATGCTACCGTTTCTGACAATGCTGTTCAGAAGATGATCGGTTCAGGCGAGCGTTATGTCTATGTACTCAATGCCGATGGCAAGACTGTCAGCCACCGCACCATCGAGCTCGGTCGTCGTCTGGAGGGCGCCAATGCTTCTCGCTACGAGATCATCCATGGCCTTGCAGAGGGTGAGACTGTCGCAGTCTCTGGTCAGTCGAAGCTGGCTGATGGCCGTTCGGTAAATGTGATTCACAAGAGTGTAGCGCGTAACTAAACTCTCCACTCTAAACTCTCCACTCAAAACAAAATAAAATATGAGTCTATACGAAGGATCGGTCAGACGACCCATTATGACCACACTGGTCTTCGTCGCCATCGCCATTTTCGGTCTCTTCTCGCTGTCGAAGCTCCCTATCGACCTCATGCCAGATATCGAGACCAATACGATCATGGTCATGGAGACTTATCCGGGTGCCAGTGCCGAAGATATTGAGAACAACGTTACTCGTCCGCTCGAGAACACTCTCAACTCAGTGAACTACCTCAAGCATATCACCTCTAAGTCGCAGGAGAACTATGCCATGATCACGCTCCAGTTCGAGTTCGGTTATGACATCGACGACCTGACCAACGACGTGCGTGATAAGCTCAACATGATCTCGCAGAACCTTCCTGATGGTGCAGGTACGCCTATCATCTTCAAGTTCTCTGCTGATATGATCCCTATCCTGGTGCTTTCTGCCCAGGCTACCGATAGCCAGACAGCGCTCTACAAGATCCTCGATGACAACGTGGCCAATCCTATTGCCCGTATCCCAGGTGTAGGTACCGTGTCTATCTCTGGTGCTCCACAGCGTGAGATCTACGTCTATTGCGACCCTCTCAAGCTCGAGGCTTATAACCTCACCATCGAGGCCATTTCGAGCGTCATCCAGCAGGAGAACCTCAACGTGCCTGGTGGTTCGTTCGACGTAGGTAACAACGCCTTCACCCTCCGTACCCCTGGTGAGTTCAAGGATCCTAAGGAGATGGAGGAGATCGTCGTACGTGCTACTGGCAACCAGATCATCCGTCTCAAGGATGTAGCTCGCGTAGTCGATACCGTACAGGAGCGTGCACAGAAGACCTTCACCTACTTCTCTACCCCTAACGACCCTAAGGGTTATACCGGTGAGCAGGGTGCGATGATCATCGTACAGAAGCAGTCTGGTGCTAACTCAGTACAGATTGCCGAGAAGGTGCTCGACATGCTTCCACAGCTGCAGCGCGATCTGCCGTCTGACGTCAAGATGGGTATTATCGTCAACACCTGTGACAACATCTACGCTACCATCAACTCCCTGGCAGAGACCATCGCCTACGCTATGCTCTTCGTAGCACTCGTCTGCTTCCTCTTCCTCGGCCGTTGGCGTGCTTGTGTGGTTATTCTGATCACCATTCCATTGTCACTCGTTGCTTCGTTCATCTACCTGGCAGCTACCGGATCATCATTGAACATGATCTCACTCTCATGTCTCTCTATTGCGATCGGTAACGTCGTCGACGATGCCATCGTAGTCCTCGAGAACGTGACCAACCACATCGAGCGAGGCTCGGATCCTAAGCAGGCAGCTATCCACGGCACCAATGAGGTGGCTATCTCCGTTATCGCATCTACCCTCACCATGATCGGTGTGTTTTTCCCATTGACCATGGTCACCGGTATGGCGGGTGTGCTTTTCAAGGAGCTCGGTTGGATGATGTGTATCATCATGACCGTGTCTACCACCTCTGCGCTTTCGTTCACTCCAATGCTCTGTTCGCAGATGCTTCGCTTGAAGAAGCGTGAAGGCTGGTTCTCTCGCTGGTACAACCACTACATCGTACGTGGCATCCTCGATAAGCTCGATGACTGGTATAAGGACCGTATCAACTGGGCCGTACGTCACCGTGGCACCATGATCACTGCCATCGTCGTCTTCTTTGTCATTTCTATGACTCCATTGGCATTCAAGGCCATCGGTACCGGCTTCTTCCCATCACAGGACTCTGGCCGTATCTCCGTCTCGCTTGAGTTGCCAGTAGGTACCCGTCAGGCTGAGGCCGATCGTCTGGCCTATGAGTTGTCAAACACCTGGATGCAGCGCTGGGGTACACCAGACAAGCGCGTTCTCAAGGCTTGTAACTACACCACAGGTCAGGCTGATACTGACAACAGTTTTGCTGCGATGAGATCTAACGGTACCCACATCATTTCGTTCAACATCTCAATGTACAAGGTGGCTGAGCGTAATATGAAGATCAGTATGTATGAGGTAGGTGCACAGATGCGTAAGGACCTGGCACAGTATCCTGAGTTCAGCCGTGTCAACGTCACCGAGGGTGGCCAGAGTGGCATGGGTGGTCAGAGTACTGCAGACTTTGAGATCTATGGTTTCGACCTCGATCAGACCAACGATCTCGCTCTCGAGTTCCGTACCCGTATTCAGGAGAAGGCTGGTGAGGCTATCAGCCAGATCAACATCTCACGCTCTGACTTCCAGCCAGAGATCCAGGTCGACTTCGATCGTGAGAAGCTCGCTAAGTACGGCTTGAGCCTCGCTACTGCTGGTACATTTATCCGCAACCGTTTCAATGGTTCCACCGCTTCTTACTATCGTGAGGACGGTGAGGAGTATGCTATCCGCGTACGTTATGAGCCGGGTGTCCGTGAGTCAGTCGAGACCCTCGAGAACGTGCTTCTCTATGGCCAGAATGGCGCTAAGGTCCGCATCAAGGACGTCGGTCAGGTAGTGGAGCGTAACACCATGCCTGTCATCGAGCGTAAGGACCGTCAGCGTGTCAACACCGTTTCCTGCGTTGTCAATACCGATGAGTCTAACCTCGGTAAGGTCGTAGAGATGGGTCAGGAAGTCATCGAAGACATGCGCGCTGCCAACCTCCTCACAGGCGATGTTTCCATCCAGGTATCAGGTACCTATGAAGATCAGCAGGATTCGTTCAAGGACATGGGTACCCTCGGTATCCTCATTCTCCTGATCGTCTTCATCGTCATGGCTGCACAGTTTGAGTCATGGTCCGATCCATTCATCATTATGCTCATCTCTATTCCATTCACCTTCACCGGTATTGTATTGGCCCTCTGGATGACAGGCGTTGACCTCAACATCATGTCTATGCTCGGAGCCATCATGCTCATCGGTATCGTAGTAAAGAATGGTATCGTGCTCATCGACTACATCCACCTTCTCCGTGAGCGTGGCCTCTCAGTCGTACAGGCCGTAGTCAAGGCAGGTCGTTCACGTCTTCGTCCTGTATTGATGACCACTCTCACCACCATCCTCGGTATGTTGCCAATGGCTATCGGTACCGGTCAGGGTTCTGAGATGTGGCAGCCAATGGGTATCTCTATCATCGGTGGTCTTCTCGTTTCTACCGTCATGACCCTGGTGGTCGTTCCTTCGGTATACTGCTCATTCCAGGGCATGAAGATCCGTCAGGAGCGTCGTGCATGGGCCGAGAAGCTCGGCTTGGATGCAGAGTGGAACAATAAGAAGCATATCTTCAAGCGTAATAAGTAACAAAACAATTAATAATTAATAATGAATAATTAATAATTGTCAGCCGCTCCGTCAGTTTGATTATTCATTCAATTATTCATTATTAATTATTCATTACTCATTAGTATATGAAAGCAATCTTTATAGCATACGACCAGGCGCACCACGATGCAGTGATTGAGATCCTCGGCAGCTGCATGCAGCGCGGCTTCTCCTGCTTCGAGCAGGTTCAGGGCCGTGGCAGCAAGACCGGTGAGCCTCACTATGGCAGCCACGCTTGGCCAGGTATGAACTCAGCGATCATCGCTATGTGCGAGGATGACCGTATCCCATTGCTCTTCGACCGTCTGCACAAGCTCGACGAGGAGCGTCCTATGCTCGGCCTCCGTGCATTCGTCATGCCAGTAGAGCAGGCGCTGTAATGTCATGAATCTGAACGACTGTAAACTGCTGGAACTCCCTAAGGAAGAAGATCCTCGTGGTAGCCTGACATACATTTATGAGCATGGCCATGTGCCATTTCCCATCAAGCGTGTGTTCTATATCTATGACGTCCCTGCGGGTAAGGATCGTGGCGCTCATGCCCACAAGGAGTGCTGGCAGCTGATCATCGCCGCCTCTGGTGCGCTCGAGGTCTATCTCCATGATGGCTGGGAGGAGCAGGTTGTCACGCTCAACCGACCTTTCCAGGGTCTTCTCGTGCCAGCTGGAATCTGGGCACATGAGCGGGCTTTTACCACAGGTGCGCTCTGTCTGGTGCTGGCCAGCCATGAGTTCAGCGAGGAGGATTATATCCGCGATTTTGACCAATACTTAGCCTGGAAATCATGCAGATAATCCGCTATACACGCGATAAGTCCCAGGAGTGGGATCAGCTGGTGAAGGTGTCAAAGAATGGCACCTTCCTCTTCCTACGCGACTATATGGATTATCATGCCGATCGGTTCACAGATCACTCGCTGATGTATTATACCGATAAAGGCAAGCTGTTGGCCGTGATGGCCGCCAATGAGAAGGACCTTGCAGGAGAATCCCGCAAGGTCCTGTATTCGCATCAGGGACTTACCTATGGCGGCTTCGTCCTTGCACCACAAGCACATGCCACTGAGGTCGGAGAGCTCTTCGCATTGACGCTCGATTATCTTAAGGAGAATGGTTTCTCCGAGTGGTACTATAAGCAGATCCCTACCATCTATCATCGCCTCCCTGCCGAGGAGGAGGATTACTGGCTCTGGATGCACCAGGCATCCGTGGAGGATTGCAGCTTGATGACCGTCATCCCCTTGCATCCCGCTCATAATCTCGTCTCTGCCAGCAAACGCAACAATAGCAATCGTCTTCTACGTCAAGGCTTCCGCGTCGTCTACGGCGCTCCTATAGCCGATTTTTGGCCTATCCTGACACAGAACCTCCAAGATCGTTTTGGCGCTAAGCCCGTGCATTCTTTCTCCGAGATCTCGCTGCTCCAGGAGCGCTTCCCACAGCGCATTCAGTGCTGCATGGTCATCTCTCCTGCAGGCGAAGTTCTTGCCGGCACACTCCTCTATCTCACCGACCAGGTCGTCAAGGCGCAATACACCTCTGCCTCTCCCGTTGGTAAGCAGGTCAAGGCGCTCGACTTCCTGATCCTCCAGCTGCTCCATCACTTTGCCGAGACCACTCCTCTATCTTATTTCGATTTCGGCACCAGCATGCTGGCCGACAGTACGGTACTCAATGAGGGACTTATACAGCAGAAAGAAGGATTTGGCGGCAGAGGGATTGCCTCACGTATCTACAAAATTCGACTGACCCACAGACCCGCTTTTGCTCCCTTCAACTGCTAAAAATCCCCTTCACCCTTCCTGTTTCAAAAAAAGTCAGGCTTTTCGGTAACGAAACCAAACTTTTTGTGTTATTATAGCAGAAACAACTCATAAATCAAAATGGAAAAACAAGAGTTTATAAATTGGATTAAAAAGCAGCGAGGCGATTTGCTTCGTCAGGCAGTGCACTTGCTAAATAGCGAGGAGGACACTACAGGGAAGAGTCTCTGGATTACATATTATCGGCGGTGGATATTCTGCAAAGATACATATTCGTGGCGTCAATTCGTTGAATTCCCCCACTAATCCTTTGATCCATGTCGATGGCTTAGAGATCACCGATCTCAATCTAATCAATCCTAATGACTCAAGTCTGAAAGTGTGCTGAAAGATGCGTCAGCCTCAATCTATGGGTCAAAAGGAGCTAATTATTATTCTCATCACAATGGAAAGGTAGAGGTCTGATCGTCCGATCTTGCATACGGGATTCGCACACACGAAATCATGGCGTCCGATCTTGTGAGCAGATAGGGACGTTCAGCATGCAAGACGTCCCTTCTCTGTTTGTTGTACGAAGATAACAGTTAAACGGGGATAGAATTAGCTACACAACCCTTCATGGGGCAGTAAACTCGTGTGAATAGTTATCTTTATGGCAAAAACTCAAAGTTCTCATCTGTGCCACTTCCAATGAAAAAAAGCCCGTTAGCGGTGGTGATGAGCGCATGTAATCGGTCACTTTAGAGGTGGTCAGACGCACGAAACTGAGTGTGTTTTGGGCATCTGAGGGACACAGAGAGACGTGATGGCATATTTGCTCTTGCTTGTAACTGCTTGATATTGATTGTGTTGAATGCCTTTGAGGGTTTGATTGATTCTTAGTGAATTCAGTTATTCAGTAAAAAAAGCGAAGGGGGTATGGTCGCGGATTTCGTCTGTCGATGCGTGATTATTTGTTTATTAACTTATTGATATATAAATATATAATAGTATAATAGAGAGTATTAGGGTACTTAGTTTTTTAACTGAATAACTGAATAATT
The DNA here is from genome assembly GCA_045600445.1 of Bacteroidales bacterium. Classification (GTDB taxonomy): domain Bacteria; phylum Bacteroidota; class Bacteroidia; order Bacteroidales; family UBA3663; genus Liminaster. The sequence goes on from JAZRXZ010000082.1 coordinate 34,417, forward strand.
GAGGGGTCTTCTTCTTCGGATCAAGCCAATCCTCAAAGGCATCTCAGAAATCAATCAATGCTCGTAGTGGAACCAATCGACATCGACGTAGCCGCCTGGCTGCTTGGTGCAGTAGTTGAAGATAGAGAACTTGGTGCCCATGAAGAGCGTGCGGTAGTCGAAGCGCATGCGGTAGTCGCCGCCGAGCTGCTTGTAGTTCTTACCGCCGTCGAGGCTGTACCAGAAGGTGGCGTTGTCGTTCTTGCCAGGACGGAAGTCGCCGGTGATGCGGAGACAGACGTTCTTCTTGCCGCCGAGGCTGACACGGGCAATCTCCTCGCGCTTCACCTCCTTGATGGCATGCTCCTGGTTGGTCAGTTCGACGTCCTCGTAGGTGAGGACGAGCTCGGTCTTACTGCCGTTCTTCTCGACGGTGAGGATGCCAGACGAACCGTTGAAGGCGGCAAAGCCAGCGCGGTCACCGTCCTTCATCTTGCGGATGTCGATGCTGATGGCACCGGCGCAGGTTGGGCCTTCCATGCGCTGTGTGAGCGTGTTACGTGCCGAATAGAGGGTCTTAGCAGGGATCGAGGTCTTGAGGCGGAGGAAGCCAGGACGCTCGGTCATTGACCATGCTTCTTTGACTGGGTTGTGGTTCCACTGCCAGAGAGGGACGTTGGTGTTCATGGTCGACTCAGCGCCGAACTCATCGCTCTTGACGATGCTGATGTAGCCTTCGCTATTGACGGTAGAGAGGCGCTCTGGCTCGCGTGCAGGAGTTGGCTCCTCGACACGGAGCGTCATCGAGTCAGGGACCTTGCCTTCGTCGAGCGTACCAATCATTGGCCAGCCGTCGATCCAGTTACATGGATTGAGCGTCAAGGCGCGACCTACGCCGTCACGATCCTGGAAGATGACACCATACCACTCGCCGTTCTTACCATCGACGACGGTACCCTGGCCGACGTAATTCCAGCCACCGAACTTAGACTTGAGGATGACCTTCATCTCGTATGGACCTTCGATGTTCTTCGAGCGATAAGCCAGCTGGCAGCGGCCTGACTGTGGCCAGGCGATCATCGAGAGGTAGTACATGCCGTCGTGCTTGAAGGCGCGGCTACCTTCGAGAAGGCCGGTTGGCATTCCCTCGCGGGTATTGAGGATCTTGGTCTCCCAGGTTGGATCTGGTGCGGTGAGGTCTTCGTTCAAGCGGACGAGCTGCACGGCGTTGCCGCCATGATAGACGTAGCAGCGACCATCGGCATCGTCAAAAAGAAGCGAAGCATCGTGGTAGTGTGGCAGACGAGCGTGGAGTATCCAGCCTTTGGCAGGATCGTCGGTCTTGTAGAGCCAGGACTTGTGTGGCGCGTCGTTGGCCGAATGGAGGGCCCAGAAGGTGCCATTATAATAACGTATTGAAGTGGCCCACTGACCTCTTCCATAGACGGTGCCGAGTGCCATGTTACCTTCGCCAAAGCCGATGCCACCGTCGTTGGTACCATCAGCACCGTCGCCTACCATCTCAGGGGTCTCCATATCGTAGCGCGGAGTGTCATGGATCTCATCGAAGAGGTACGACACGGTCTCCCAGGTCACGAGGTCGCGACTACGCATGACAGGAGCGCCTGGCATGAGGTGCATGGTGGTGCTAACCAAATAATAGAAATCTCCTACACGAATGATGTCTGGATCTGGCACGTCCGACCACATCCAGAGGTTATTTACGGTCTTCGTCTCGGGGGCCTTGCCGCCGGGGTAAATGACGTCTTGAGCCGAAAGAGAAGAGGCAACAGAAAATAATGCTATTGCGCAAAGAATAGTCTTTTTCATATTGTTTGCATTACTAATCACTCCCCTCCCTGCACGGGAGGGGTCGGGGGAGGGTCTTTAATTAATCAGGAACACCTTAGTAACACCCTTCCAAGTAGCCTTGACCGTAGCGCGGCCATCTGCGATGGCGCCGACTTCGACCTTCACGTCCTTGTTGTCACACTTAGCGGTGATGACAGAGGTAGAAAGGATGCGACCGTAGAGCTGGTAATGGTTGTTCATGGTGTAACCGTTGAGATTGGTTGAAAGCAATGGCTGCTGAGGGATGGTGAGGTTGACTCCATCGACAGCGATGGTCATCAGAGGAACGGCCTCTGGTGCTGGGATGCTGGTAGGACCATCAGTAGCGGTACCCTTAGCAAAGCTTACACCAATGAAGTCAAGAAGACCCTGTGGACGCTGTGGCATACCAGGACGGCCACCCCAACGTGGACGCTCTGGCTCTTTGATCTCAGGACCTTCAACAACGAAATATACAGCATGTTTTCCAGTCAAGCCTTCAACACCAGGAATACGTACCTTCTCAATGGTATAATCACCAGGCTTAGCTGCTGCAACGTCAATAGAAGCAATCTCATTACCCTGCCAGGTATCGTTAGCGTATGGACCATCGAGCATGACACGAATCTTGAACGCCTGATCAGAACCATGACGGAAGAAGATATTGATGAAAGCATTGTCACCTTCCTTGATGCCCTCGAAAGCCTTGCAACCCTTGGTGTCCTTTGCGAGGCCACCGAAGCCAAAGTACTTGTAGCCGATGATGGCGCCATTCTTGAGGCCTGCGAGCTCCATGGAGTTGTTCCATACGTCGCGCTGATCCTGCAGAGCGTTGTTATCGGTGATGTAGCAAGCGTAGCCCGCTGAATAATATTTATAAGGATCGAGGCCGAAGATCTGGAAGCCCTCTGAGGTCACCTCAGCGCCAGTGTAGTGGTCGCCGTTGCTTGCCTGAGCGGTCCACTCATTGTTAGCAGCGTATGGGTCATAGCCGGTGATGCGAACCTGACCACCCTTAGCGACTGGCTTCTTGTCCCATTCGATCTTGACAGGAGCTACCATAGCCTGACGAGCGTTGCCGAAGCCGCGTGGTGGACGGTGATAGAAGACGTACCACTGGCCGTTGATTTCCTGGAGCGAGCCGTGGGTGTTGTGTGCAAAGTTGCCAGTGGTCAATGCACTGCCATCCTCGTTGAGGACGACGCCACGCGAATCGACCAGAACGCCACCTGAGCGCCAAGGACCGAGCGGCGTATCGCCGTAAGCATAGCGGAGTGCAGAGTTGGTAGAGCCGAGGCCGTAGTCAGGACCAGAGTAGCCAGAGAAGACCATGACGTACTTATTGCCTACCTGACGGATAGACGAAGCCTCGAAGAAGTTGAATTCGCCAGGATTCTGACCTTTGTAGAGCGCAGGATACTCGGTTCCCTCAGGATCGCGTACCACACCGTAACGGGCAGAAGCAGGGATGAAATAGTCGTGAATCTGGGTGCCAGGACGAACCGAGTACATGGTCTCCTGATCGAGCTCAGCAGCCGTAGAATGCTGGAAGCCGTAGAAGACGTAGGCGCGGAAGCCTTTCTTATAGTCCTTGTCCTTCTTGTTGGTCACTGGCTCGATGAAGACCGATGGGTCGAAGTCGATCATCGATCCTTCGACCACCTGACGGCCGTCAGCGGTGAGGTTGATAGGGGTGAATGGACCGTTAGGACGATCGCCTTTGGCTACCATTGGCACACGGCGGTTGCCGCGTGAGTGAGGGTAGAGGTAATAGACCTTCTTGCCGTTTTCCATCACCTCCACGAGGTCAGGAGCGAACATCGTGTCCCACTGACCATCGACGTAGTGGGTGAAGATAGCGCCTTCGTCGCGCCACTGCGAGAGGTCCTCTACTGGAGCTGACCACATGCGGATATCAGGGCCGCAGTAGTCGGTGTTCTTCACGTCGTGCGAACCGATGATGTAGGCGCGGAGCTTGCCAGGATTGTCTGGGTCTTCGAAGACGCGAGGTTCGCCATCAGGTACATGTTCCCACAGTGGGAGGTAAGGGTTCTGTGCCTGCATGCTGCCAGCGAGGAGCAAAACGGATGCAAGAGTAAGAAAGTTTTGTTTCTTCATGAGTTATAGTTGTTTTGGTAATGTTGTAGCTAAAGATATAGATTCACGCGCGGCGTGCTCTTTATGAGTGCAAAGATGATTATTTTTTTCGAATAAAACAAAATTATACTGAGTTTTTGCCGCTTTGTATGGCAAAAATTTGTTTTCATCAACAAAAACGTCTATATTTGCAGCAGATTGTTATCCGACACGATTACCTATTTTAATAATTTATCGTATGACACGTTATTTTATCTTATTCATAGCATTGATTCTGGCCAACTTCCTTCCGCAGGAGGCTTCGGCTCAGAATTCGTCAAAAGAGGAGCCATTCAATGGCATCATCACTGACATTGCCGGCAAACCGATCAAGGGTGCCAAGGTGTATGTCGTCAGTAGCAAGTACTTCTCAAGGACTAACAAGAAAGGTCAGTTCGGATTGACCAATGTCCTGCCGACCGATACTATCCACGTTGTTTATCAGAGGGTGCAGTACGATCTGCCTGTAGAGGGCCGCAAGAGTATCCGTATCCACTTGGGAGACCAATTGGAAGCGCAGGAAGATGAGGAACTCGCTGCGTTGGGTTATGGCTGGGTCAAACGTCGTGAGAACTCCATGCCAAGCAGCGGCATCCCGGGGGAGGTGCTGGTTAGAACGGGCCGTACCAACGTGCTGGAGAGCCTCGAAGGCCTCGTCCCTGGCCTGACCATCATGGGTGGTAAGGCTACAATCCGTGGCATTAACTCCATCAACCTGTCTACCGATCCGCTCTATGTGCTCGATGGCGTGATTGTGAATTCGCTCGACTTTATCAATGTCTATGACGTGGAGCATGTGGAGGTGCTCAAGGATGCATCGATCTATGGCTCACAGGGAGCGAATGGCGCGATATTGGTGTATACTAAGAGGGGGAAGTAGACCAAATCCACCCCTGGCCCCTTCCGTGGAGGGAGGGGAATAATTAGTACATTTATAAAAAATCAATAACATGAATAGAATAGTTTCTTTGATATCTTTTGTGGCTCTCACAGCTGCACTGCATGCAGATCCTGTGACTGTAAAGAGCCCCGATGGGAAGCTTGAAGTGACACTCAATGACCGCTTTGGCGGTGTGACTTATACTGTGAAATACGATGGTGTGACGGCGCTGCGGCCGTCGGCTATTGGATTGGTGACCAATGAGAATGATCTGTCGCGCGGCATGAAGATCGCAGAGACGAAGGCTGATCATATCACGCAGGATTATGCATTGACACGCAGCAAGAAGAGCCAGGTGCACTATGATGCCAACACGCTTGTGGCTACGCTGCAGAACGCCGCTGGCGATCAGCTGCAGGTGGAGTGGCGCGTGTCGGACAATGACATCGCTATGCGCTATCTGCTGCAGAAACAGGGGGAGACGGGTAGCGTGCGCGTGACATCGGAGACGACGTCGTTTGCCTTCCCGGACGGTACTACCACCTTCCTGACGCCACAGAGCGATGCCATGATCGGCTGGAAGCGTACGAAGCCAAGCTACGAGGAACCTTACTGTTGGGACGCGCCGATGAAGCAGGCGTCGGATTATGGCCATGGCTATACCTTCCCTGCGCTCTTCCATGTCGATGGCGAGGCAGTATTGGCCAACGGAAAGAGCGACAATGAGCTGTGGGTGCTCCTGAGCGAGACGGGTGTGGACAGCCACTACTGCGGCAGCCACCTGAGCGACGTGCGATTTGGCAATACCTACACCATCGCTTATCCGATGGCGGAGGAAAACAATGGTATTGGCACGACCGATGCGGCGATACAGTTGCCGGGCGCGACACCTTGGCGAACAATCACTGTAGGACGCACTTTGAAGCCGATTGCTGAGACTACGGCGCCTTGGGACAATGTGTCGACTCTATATAGTATTAATGTGCCATTCAGTGCGGGTCGTGGCACGTGGAGCTGGATCTTGTGGCAGGATGAATCGATCAACCTCACAGACCTCAAGAAATACGCTGACTTGGCCAGCGCGATGGGATATGAGTATATGCTCGTGGATAACTGGTGGGACACCAATATCGGCAAGCGCTTGGATAAGTTAATGAATGAAAATGTTAAAGATTTAAAGAGTGAAGGTTCGATCGAGGATCTCATTGAATATGCTCACAGCAAGAACGTGGATGTATGGCTGTGGTACAGCTCGAGCGGATACTGGAATGACATCGTGCAGGGGCCTACCTCACGTATGAGCAACAGCATCGTACGCAAGCAGGAGATGAAGTGGATGCAGAGCCTCGGTATCAAGGGTATCAAGGTCGACTTCTTCGGTGGCGACAAGCAGGAGACGCTGCGCCTGTATGAGGATATCCTGGCTGATGCTAACGAGTATGGTCTGATGGTCATCTTCCACGGCTGTACGCTACCACGAGGCTGGGAGCGTATGTATCCTAACTATGCAGGTTCGGAGGCCGTTCTTGCCTCTGAGAATCTGATCTTCGGCCAGAACCATTGCGACATCGAGGCTAAGAACGCTACGCTGCATCCTGTCTGCCGTAATACCGTCGGCTGCATGGAGTTTGGAGGCTCGTTCCAGAACCGCTATATGAACCGACAGAATGAGCCAGGACATGGCACTATCCGTCGCACCACGTCGACCTTCAGCCTCGCTACGGCAATCCTCTATCAGAATCCGATCCAGAACTTCGCGCTGGCTCCTAATAATCTGGAGGATGCGCCTCAGGTCAGCATGGACTTCATGCGCCAGGTGCCTACCGTCTGGGATGAGGTACGCTTCATCGACGGTTATCCTGGCCGATATATGGTGATGGCTCGCCGCAGCGGTGACACGTGGTATGTAGCTGGAGTCTCGGCGGATGAGAAGCCTGTGAAGCTCTCGCTCGACCTCTCTTGGCTTACTACTGGTACGATGACACTTTATAGTGGTGGAGACGCTCCAGTGGCTAAGCATGTCAAGGCGGATAAGAAAGGCCTCGTGAACGTAACGCTCAACAACAACGATGGCTTTGTAATCGTCGCTAAATAATGATGAAAGAACTCCGATTGCGCAAAACCACAGTGGACGATCTGCCACGCCTTCATGAAATCTTTGCCACAGCCAGACAATTTATGGCCTCGACTGGCAATCCGAATCAGTGGACGGACGGTTATCCTGAAGATGCTTTGCTCCTCGATGATATCCAGCAAGGCGACAGTTACGTCTGGCTCTTAGAGGATCGCATCGTGGGTACTTTTGTCTTACGCAGCGGAGCTGATCCTACGTACGCCAAAATATATGATGGCGCTTGGCTCAACGATGAGCCTTACGCCACCATTCATCGAATAGCCAGCTCGGGAGAAGTGAAAGGAGTCTTTGCCAGATCCATCGAATATGCACTCTCGCAATATAGGAATCTTCGCATCGATACGCATCGTGATAACCGTGTGATGCAACACGTCATCACGAAGGCAGGATTCACTTATTGTGGCATCATCTATTGTTGGGAAGATGCAGAGCGACTGGCGTATCAACTATAGTGAAATATAAATTATTAAGAATATGTGGAACCGAATCCGCTATTTGTTCAGGTTTGAAGAAGACTCGGCCAGCGAACAGGAGATTATCGATGGAATCGAACGAGGAGTCACCTTCCGTGGCGCCAAGTTGTGGATTCTGATTATCGCCGTCTTTGTGGCATCACTCGGATTGAATACTAACTCTGCTGCCGTCATCATCGGCGCCATGCTGATCTCTCCGCTCATGGGTCCGATCATCGGCATGGGACTCGGTGTTGGTATCTATGACTTTGACCTGCTGCGACGCAGTTGGCGCAACTATATCGTGGCTGCGATCTTCAGCGTACTCACCGCTACGATCTACTTCCTCATCACGCCAATATCGGTAGCACAGAGCGAGCTGCTGGCACGTACATCGCCAACCATCTACGACGTGCTCATTGCATTGTGTGGCGGCTTGGCAGGTATCATCGCACTGAGCAGTAAGAGCCAGCGTACGGGCAATGTCATCCCAGGTGTCGCCATCGCCACAGCGTTGATGCCACCGCTCTGTACCGTCGGCTTCGGCATTGCCACGGTCAACTGGGCGTATGCTCTCGGAGCGCTTTATCTCTTTGTGATCAATACGATCTTCATTGCTTTCTCGACGTTGATTGGAGCGATGTTCATCATGAAGTTCAGCAAGAAGGCGTATATGGATCGCGCCAAGGAGACACGTGTCAAGCGTGTCATCTATGCTATCGCCTTCATCACCATCCTCCCTGCCGTACTGCTGACCATCGGCATGGTACAACAGACCTATTTCGAGCAACGTGTCAATAACTTCATCCAGCACGAGCTGCATTTCCCGATGACGCAGGTTATCAAGCAGCACACCAGCTATGAGACGAAGTCGTTCGATGTGGTGCTGATCGGCAATGAGGTGGATTCTGCTACGCTCAACATCGCGCAGGAACGATTGCCTCTGTATAAGCTCGAAGGCGTGGAGATGAATGTTTTCCAGGGTTCACAGAGCGATAATGAGGCAATACGCGAGATGCTGGCATCCGATAATCAGGAGTTGCATCATGCCGAGACCATCATCGCACAGCAGCAGAGCCGCGTCACCGAACTGGAGCAGCAGCTGCATGCCTACACGTCGCTCAATGACCTGGCACCACAGATATTGCACGAGCTCACCGTCCTCTTTCCTCAGGTCAATAGCGTGGCTCTGGCGCAAGGAACGGTAGCACAAGCAGACACACTGCAGACGCAGATCATTGCGCTGATCACGGCCAAGAGCATACTACCTGCGGCCGACCAGGAACGCCTCACACAGTGGCTCCAGAAGCGCATCGGACGTGATCCGATCCTTATCATCGTAGAGTGTCCTAACACCAAGGAGAGCACTCCTACTAAAAATAACTCCATCAAAGAAATCATAGGAAATCAACAACCAGCATGAAGCATTTATTCTTAGGAACCGCCCTGTTTCTCTCTGTACTCACAGCCTGTACTACCACTTCTGAATCGAAGTCCTGGACCGAATACGGCTGGGACGCCGATCATCTCTGCAACGGCGCCACTGTCACCAAGCAAGGCGACATGGACGTACTCGACCTCGGTGCCAATGATGGCTACTATGACCTCACCGCTGAAGTAGGAGGCGCGTTCGTAGCTAGCGTTAAGGACTTCTCCGTATCGGTCTACTTCAACGTCGATTCGCTCAATACCCTCGAAGGCTACGGACACTTCCTCTTCGCCTTCTCTAAGCTGGCCGAAAACAAGGCCGATGAAGGTCCCTACATGGCTATGCGACTGAACGAACAGCGTTTCGAGACTTCCACCGGCGGTTGGGAACATGAAGAGATCGTGATGGAAGGTGGACAGCCAGCGCGTAATGTCTGGATCCATGCACTCTTCCGTCAGACGGGTCACGCTGGCGAGCTCTACCTCGACGGCAAGCTCATCGGCCGTAATGACAACATGCCGATCCTCTCGGAGATCTTCGAAGAGGCTCCTGCGTGCTGCTGGATCGGCCGTGCACCATTCAATGGAGACAAGTACCTCTCACATACGCAGGTCGCAGGTTTCCGCCTCTATGACTATGCAGTGAGCGACGAGGAGCTTCAGGAGCTTCTGGCCAGAAAGAGCCAGCTGAAGTAATCCCCTTTATTCCTTCTTGCATTTATCGACGCATCCGGCAAGGTCAGTCTTCCAGAGCCCGTGCAGGTTGCAGTAAGCGTAGACAGCCTTCGGATATTCGGTCAGGCTGAAGATGACTTCTGTAGCTTCGCCAGGACAGAGATACTTGATCTGGCCGGAGCATTCTGTCTCGGCGTAGATGAAGCGGATGTTGTGCTCCTTGGTCATCGGGTGAGGCTCTTTGCCGACACAGACCTTGAGCGAGCAAGGGGTGAGCAGCTTGGTGACTGGGACGTGGTACTCGGTCTTGCCGTCGGCCGTGTTAGGAGTCAGTTCGACCATGGTCTCTCCGCAGCACGATGGGGTAACACCGCTGTCGACGGTCTTGAGGATGACGTTACCACACTTGGGGCAATAATAGAATTTTGTCTTCATACTTTTGGAGTTTAGGGTTAATAATTGCTTGTTGGCGCCGCCTGTAGCTGTAAGTTGTTTTGCAATGCGGTGCAAAGGTGAGGCAAAATAATGGATTTCGGAAGCTTCGGCATTGCGAAAAACTGAAATTATCAGTAGCGAATCTTGTACTTTGTTGACCAATGTGAGTACATTCTTTGCCAATATGAATAAAAGTATAGGAAAAAGCAAAGAATGATGAAACACCTTATTAATATTGTCCGTATCTTTGCACCGTCGAAACACAATTACTTAGTGCTATCAATCAAAAAAACTTATACGATATGAAAAAACTCTTTGTCACACTTTTGGCTTCTGTTTTCGCAATGAGCATGCAGGCGCAGGGATTTGCTGACTTTTCGAAGATGAATTTCGGCTGCGATGGAAACAGCATCACAGCAGGTAACCAGTGGTCGGCCACCGTGGTCGAGAAGCTCGGATTCGCTACCCATCACAATGTGGCTGTAGGTTCGGCTACATGGGCTTGTCATGCTGATACTCAGGACTATGGTTCGAAGGATTTCGCAGGTATCTCTGCCGGCTGGCAGCCGACTGACGACGCTCACGAGATGCAGATGCGCCACAACAATACCTCGAAGGTGCACATCCAGAAGTTCCTCGCCGAGGTAGAGTCAGGCGAGTATCCAGCTCCAGATGTATTTGTCTTCTCGATGGGTACCAACGACAGCAACTTCGGTTCGGCCGAGGAGGCGCTGAAGGGTAAGAGCCTCGACGACGTAGATGTGACTACCATGGCAGGCGGTGCTCGTTGGGCCATCCAGACCATCATTGAGCATTTCCCTAATTGTCGCGTCTTCGTCTGCACACCTATCCAGGCTTCACGTCCTGAGCACAACGAGGGTAACCTGCAGAAGATCGAGATCCTGAAGAAGATCTGTCAGGCCTTGTCGGTTCAGATGATCGACTGCTACTCAGAGTGCGGAATCACCGAGAAACTCGAGGATGGCGAGGGGCACCGCTACCTGCGCGACGGCTTGCATCCTGCTGAGGAAGGCCAGAAGCTGATGGGCCGTTACATCGCTAAGGAGATCAGAAACAACTACTTCTAATTTCTATAGGTATGTTTCCTAAAGGATTCTTTTTTTCTGTACTGGCAGCACTGGCTGTAGCTTTCCCGCTTCAGGCTCAGTCCTATAAACTCTCTATCAACCATGAGAGTGGCATCTATAAGAAAGGGGAGACAGCACTCGTAACCTGTCATGTAGACGGCGCTGTGACTGATTCGCTCAAGGTGCGTATCTATGAGAATAATACTGTGGCACGCGAATATAGCGTATTGCCCAAGACCGCAGATTTCACGCTTTATGAGAAAACTTATGACGGTACTTGTGCGGTGATGGTAGAACTGGCATTGGCCGACGATAAGACCGAAGGAATCGGTTTCGTCGTTGCTCCTGAAGGTTTTAAGGCTGGTTATGCTGAGCCTGTAGACTTGATGTCTTATTGGGACAATCAGAAGGCGCAGCTCAAGGCTTTGCCTATGCAGGTCAAGTCAACATCACTTGACGTGCCAGAGTGGGCACAGGGTAAATATGACTGTCTGGATATTGAGATCAACTGCCTCGGTCCTGCACCTGTACGTGCTTATGTGTCAAAGCCTTTGGAGGCCAAGCCGAAGTCATTGCCAATCATCATCCTCTGCCGTGCAGCGGGTGTCAAGGGCAACTGGTGCCGCTGCCAGGTCGGAGAGTGTGTGGGTAATGCTGCATTGGGTAATGGCGCTTTGAGCCTCGATATCAATGCTCATGGCTACCTGAATGGTCAGTCAGAGGAATACTACCAGATGCTGGAGGACGGCATGCTCAAAGACTACTTCGAGTATAATCCGTATGACCGTGAGACCTATTATTTCAAAGGAATGTACCTCCGTCTGCTCCGCGCCATCGAGTATATGACCCAGCAGCCGGAGTGGGATGGCAAGCGCATCCTCGTCATCGGTGAGAGTCAGGGTGGCGGTCAGGCTGTCGCTGCTGCAGGCCTCGATCCTCGCGTCTCAGCTGTGGTGCTCAATGTTCCAGCTATTCAGGACCTTGGCGGCACCCGTGTCGGTCGTCGTGGTGGTTGGCCACAGCCTATCGAGAATCATCCGAACCTCAGTCAGGAGATGCTCGATGCTTCCCTTCCATACTTCGACGGTTCTTTGCTCCTCGCTCATTCAGAGGCCGAGATCTTCTGCGAAATGGGTCTTATCGACACGACTTGTCCTCCTTCCACCGTCTGGTCTTCGCTCAATGGAGCCAAAGGCAAGAAGACCGTCACCTGCGTCCCTTACCGCACTCATGCTTGGCCGGAAGGTGAGCGTCGTCCAATCTGGGAGAAGACTTATCTCAAGCAGCGTCAGGATTTTATTGCTAATTATCTGAAATAAATAGAGGTCCTCGAACATTAAGACGAGGACCTCCTTTTATTCCCGATTTTGCCATTATCACGTTGTCATCTTGTCACGACAACGCTGCACAGAATCGCTTTTTCAGCACAAGATGTGCTCACCCGAATCTCTGGCATCCCTTCTCGCAAGCAAAATAGGTTCACAGGGATTCGCGGCGTCCGATCCTGCATCAAAAATCGGACGTCCCGCACTCACGGCGTCCAATCCTGCATCAAAGAACGGACGTCCTGCAAGCAAGACATCCATTCCTGCATCATGGCATCCTCCCCACCGTACGCTGTAGGAGATGCCAAGGCCGTGAATCCTGACATCGCGTACCAAATGTTGAAATCACGTTGTCATGATTGTCATTTTCGATTTGATTAACGTACCGTAGTATGACATCCGGCTTTCGGTTTGTTCAATATATTGAGGGTATCCGTTAGTACCCACCAACAAGCATTACTGAGTTATTCTTTTTCCAAAGCAGAAATATGGTTTTCCTATCATAATTCTGTTGTGAAGTATTTATTATGCCGTATTTTGTGTTAAAAAAGCGCTGAAAATTACCAATCATTCAAAATAATAATTATATTTGCAGCAAACAATTTCTAAAACTTATATATACAAAACAGAAATTTCGTAACATCATATTTGAAGCAAAGCTATTATTTCGCGTTTAGCAAAGATGCCTAGGAAACAACTTTGGAATAAATAACAGAAGTAATACTCTGTAATGAGGATTCTGCCTTCTTGGGAGGTGGTATCTTTTACTACTAATATAATATGCTAGCTTTTATCCCTTCGGGGGTATGGGCTTGTATTCTTATTAGTGGTAGAGGTTCCATTCCTAGGCACGCCTCTTAGCTAAACGCATAAGAAGAAGGTTCATGCCCTCTTTTTGTGCGTGTTTGTGAGATTGATAGTGCATTTTCGTAATCAAGTTGTCAACCATTAACAATCAACCATTTATATAGTTATGAGAAAAGTTTTTTTACTGCTAGTGTTCTCTTTATGCGTTATTTTTTCTTCTTTTGCGCAATTGTTGGATAATTCCGCTTACAACCATGATGTCCAGCGTTTCAATTTAACGCTAAATAAGAAGAAAGATAAGCATGCTTCTGCTATCTATAACTTAAATTTCCATGATGAAAATGGTTTTATAGCTTATCAGTGTGTTATTCCAATCAAAGATACTTCATCCATGTCAACTGTGATTGCTTGTACAAAATTATGGTTTAAATCGGATGAAGGAATGGTACTTACAAAAGAAGCGAATCATACTGAATCTGTTCAGACAATAAAGGGTATTTGTCACATCGGAATCTTGGCAAGTCATAATGAAGGTCTTACTTATGGTAAACTTCAAATGATAAAAGAGCACATCCATGCTAACGCAGAAGTTGTATTTGAATTTAAAGAAGACCGATTACGAATGTCTGTATATGTTAAGAAATATGTCACTTCATATACAGTAGTTGGCAATGATGTCCTACCTGATAAATATCAAGATCAATATGAGTATTCAATCTCAAGTCGTCCTCCATTCAAAGATTCAACATATAAAAAGAGTTGGTTAAATGCTTATATAGAGGCAAATGCAAATTGCTTGAGACTTGTTGGCAATTATATTGATTATGTCAATAAATCATACGTTAATCTTATGAATAGCAAAAAAGAAGATGAAAGGCGTTCAAATGATAACTGGTAAGTATAAAGAAATAGTTTTCTATTAAGGTTCTTACAAGAATTAGAAATAATTGTTTCATAATAATATAGCCTCCACTTTCGCTAATGATTGTGGAGGCCTGTTTTTTGTTCGCATTAGTCTTGAATGAGAAAACGAATGATTAAGGTTCTTTGATCAACGCTGAGAAATCTGACCAATCTTCTACCTTGTAACCCCTTATATCTCGAACTGATTTGCAGAACCAATCGATTTTCTTAAGAGTCATCATGGCATTAAAAAGCGAAGTTAAATCAGATGTTCCAGACATGTAGGTACTGCCCTGAAACCAGAAGAAACCGCATTTTTCGAGAGTCTTCTTGATTTCAAGGTATGCAGGGTTATAGGGCTCGCCATAGTACTGCTTTAGCAGTTTGATGTCCATGTCGAAACTGAGGGCGTATCCGTTCATATTATGCGACCTTCTCAAAATAGTCTTCTACGTCCCAAAACACGTCTCCATTTTCCATTCGGACAACAATGACTGTTCCGCGCCAAGGATTATCTTCGACTTCGATAATCTGCCCCTTTGCCCAATCTGGATAATGAGTCACCTGAGGTGAAACCATTACATAATCATTCTTTGCCATAATTCACGCATTTTTGTTGGTGCAAAGATAGATGTTTTCTTCATTGAAACCAAATATTCGGTCATAATTCTTGATAAAAATCATAGAAAGGGTGTGAATCTTCTTTTTTTGCGCTGTCTTATCCCCTTCTCTTGACCACCATCGACACCGCTAAGAAGATCAGCGCCATGCCGCAGGCTTCGGTCATGGAGATGCTTTCACCAAGGACGAGAACACCGAGAGCGACAGCGGTGACGGGCTCGAAGGCTCCGAAGAGGGCTGTCTGGGTGCTGCCGATGCTCTGGATGGCAAGTGAGGTGAAAACGAGAGAGATAACGGTGGGGAAGATGCCAAGGGCGAGGCAGTTGAGCCACATGGAAGTAGTGTGTGGCAGGATCAACGGGACGCCTATGGCAATGCGGAAGAGATAGATGGAAAGGCCGAAGAGCAGGACGTAGAACGTGACGGGCATGGAGGCAATGGTGCGGATGCGCGTCTTGTTGAGACCTACGAGATAGATGGCGTAGGAGAGCGATGAGGCCATGACGAGGATAAAACCGGTCATAAAGGACTCGGCGCTATAGAGCGAGGAGGTGGCGGTAGCGTCGCCTCCTTCGGTTTTGCATAGCATCGACACTCCCACTGAAGCCAAGGCCAGACATGCCACGACCAGCCACGACATGCGTTCATGGAAGCAGAGCGTCATGATGACTGCCACCATGATCGGGTAGACGAAGAGCAAGGTGGAGGCAATGCCGACCGGCATATAGTTGTAGCTCATAAAGAGCAGGATAGACGATGCGGACATCAGGAGTCCCATGAGAATGAGCTGTGGGAGAGTGTGTCGGCCGACGTGAAAAGCTGCGGTCAGTGCCTGGGATAGAGACGAACTTTTGCGGGCTTCACGTGAAGCTCGCCACAACATGATCAGACCCATGAGGATGAGTGCGAGCAGGTAGCGGAAAAGGAGCACCGAGTCGGGATTCATCCCCTCGGCATAGAGTGGCTTGGCAAAGATAGGATTGGTGCCATAGGCAGCGGCAGCAAGAGCTGCGAAGAGATAGCCTTGGAGTTTCATCCGCTATAATTTATAACAATTGACAATAAGAAAACGCGAGTGCATCAGGGGATTTACTTCTCGACCTTCCTCACGATATGGATGCACACCTCGTAAAGCAGGTAGAGTGGGATGGTGACGAGGATGAGCGTGAAGATATCCGGTGGCGTGATGATAGCGGCCAGAACCATGATGGCGAAAAACGCGTGGCGGCGGTATCGGGTCATGAATGAGGCTTTGAGGAGGTTCATCTTGGCTAGAATCCAGCTGATGATAGGGAGTTGGAAGACAAGACCCATGGTGAAGGTCAGCGAGGTAAATGTGGAGATATAGCTATCGAGCGTGATGATATTCTGCACCGATGCATCGACCTGATAGGTGCCTAAAAAACGGAAGGAGATAGGGAAGAGTACGAAGTAATTCATCAGCACGCCGAGCATGAACAGCACGTAGATGCACGAGGTGACGAGGACGGAATACTTCTTCTCGTTGTCGTAAAGCGCAGGACTGATGTAGCGCAGGATCTCATATAATATATAAGGAGAGGCCAGCAGCGCGCCGAGGCTGACCGAGGCGGTGACGTGCATCATGAACTGCGCCGAGAGCTCGGTGCTGATGAGCTGGACGTCGTAAGGTTCGAAGTGGAAACTCTCCGTCTCGCCTTGCAATGAGGCAAACCATGCCGCAATCTGCTCGATGGCGCGGAAGGTGACGAAGTCGCACTCCTTGGGAGCCAGCAGCAGTCGGAAAGTCTGCTCCTTGAAGCAGAACACACCGATGGTGCACACCAATACCACACCGGCAACGCGGAAGATGGATTGGCGCAAGGCTTCCAGATGATCGCCGATGCTCATGGTGTCGAGCTGCTGTTTTGTGGGTTCGTTCTGGCTCATTGTGCAGAAAAAGTGCAGATTGTTTGCTTATATTATTTAAAATGTGTAACTTTGCCGCCGAAAAAAACAATAATCAATATGGAATATCAAGATCTTCCAATACTTTTGCTTACTGGCTACCTGGGTAGCGGTAAGACGACATTGCTCAACCGTATCCTGAGCAACAAAAAGGGAATCAAATTTGCCGTGATTGTCAACGATATCGGTGAGGTGAATATTGATGCTGACCTCATTGAGAAAGGTGGCATCGTGGGTCAGAAGGACGACAGCCTTGTGGCCTTGCAGAACGGTTGTATCTGCTGCACGCTCAAGATGGACTTGGTGGAGCAGTTGCGCGACATCGCCCGTATGCGCCGCTTCGACTACATCGTCATAGAGGCTAGCGGTATCTGCGAGCCAGGACCTATCGCTCAGACCATTGTGCAGATTCCTGACATGGGTGCCGACGTGATGGACACCGATACTTACATGCATCTCGACTGCATCGTCACCGTGGTCGATGCGCTGCGTATGCGCGATGAGTTTGCCAATGGCAATGACCTGATGAAGCCAACGATCGGCGAAGAGGATATCGAGAATCTGGTGATCCAGCAGATTGAGTTCTGCAACATCATCCTGCTCAACAAGGCGTCAGAGGTCTCTTCAGAGGAGCTCGGTTGCGTGAAGCAGATCGTCCGTACGCTCCAGCCAAAGGCCGAGATCATCGAGTGCGACTATGGCAATGTGGATCTCGATAAGCTCATCAATACCGATATGTTCGACTTCGATAAGGTGGCTACTTCTGCGGCTTGGATCCAGGAGATTGAGGGTGATCCACATGAGGAGGAAGATGAGCATGAGCACCATCATCACCACCATGATGAGGACGACGAAGATGAGCATGAACATCACCACCACCATGACGACGAGGATGATAATCATGTCTGCGATGAGCATTGCCACCACCATCATGATCACGACGACGATGATGACGAGGATGAGCACGAGCATCATCACGGCCATCACCACCATCATCACCATGACGAGGGTGAGGCTGAGGAGTATGGCATTGGCACTTTCGTCTACTACCGTCGTGAGCCAATGTATCTTGGTCGCTTTGACGACTTCGTGGCTCGCAAGTGGCCAAAGAACATCATCCGCGCCAAGGGTATCTGCTACTTCGAAGGCGAGAACGATATGTGCTACCTCTTCGAGCAGGCAGGCAAGCAGGTGTCAGTTCGTCAGGCCGGTCAGTGGTTTGCCACTATGCCTGCTGCAGACCTCGAGATCATGAAGCAGCGTGACGCTAACCTCCGTCGCGACTGGGATGACCAGTACGGTGACCGTATGCAGAAAATTGTTTTCATCGGTCAAAACCTCGATAAGGAGGCGATCAAGAAGGAACTGGATTTCTGCTTGGTGAAATAGACCCTCTCCGTCCTTCGGACACCTCCCCCTTAATGGGGAGGGATGTTTTGTACTGCGTAAAAACAGCGATAGCTTAGAGATCACTAAGTCTATCGCTTTTTTCATCTATCCTTACAAACCTATCCTCCCCATTAAGGGGGAGGTGTCCGAAGGACGGAGAGGGTCTGTTATTACTTGCAAGGAATATCCTCAATTCTCTGCTGATGACGACCACCAGCAAACTCGGTGTTGAGATACTCGTCAAGACAAGCGCGGCAAGTCTCCTCGCTGATAAAGCGACCAGGGAAGACAATGACGTTAGCGTTGTTATGCTCACGGATGAGGTGAGCGATCTCTGGTTGCCATACCAAGCCAGCACGGATACCCTGATGCTTGTTCAAGGTCATGGTAATACCTTCGCCAGAACCACACATAGCGATACCTGGATAGCACTCGCCTGCCTCTACTGCATTAGCAAGAGCGTGGCCGTATGTAGCATAGTTGCATGACTCTTCGGTCAAAGTGCCATAGTCCTTATAAGGAATACCTTTCTCATCAAGATACTTTTTCACGAACTGCTTCAAAGGAAATGCAGCGTGATCTGATGCAAGGCCGATAAAATTCTTTACTTCGATCATAATTTAAAATTAGGAATTAGGAGTGAGGAGTGAGGAATTGAATGTAATGCTAATCCAAAAAATCTTTACTTGTCTTGGTGATGCTACTCAGGATGCGTTTCAGCTCTTGGCAGTCATTGTTGATAGATTCGAACTCTGCTTGTGAGAGATATTCACTTGCAGAGAGTAAATCGAGCCAGTATTGAGTCTCTGCGCATTCCTTGTAAGCAATGTACATTTTGGCAATAAAATCTTTCTTGCTTATTGCGCATTCAGCTTCTGCAATATTTGCACCAATACTCGTTCCACTCCGCACTAGTTGTTTTGATAAGATACTCTCGTGCTTTTCTTTGAGCAAAAATTTATATAATCTAACTATTCGGATAGCGAACAACTTGCTCTTCTCAGCTACGACATTATCCATAGAAGAATATGTATAAAAATGAGGAGCAAGGAGAGGTATCAATTCCTCACTCCTCACTCCTCATTCCTAATTGCGAAGCTTATTTCTTCAGCATCTTCTTAACCTGGTTGTAAACATTCTCGCCAGTGAAGCCGAGCTTCTCGTCGAGCACCTTGTAAGGAGCAGAGAAGCCGAAGCTTGAGAGACCCCAAACCTCACCATCAGCGCCTACGAGGCCTTCGAGGGTTACAGGGAGACCAGCGGTCATGCCGAAC
>JAZRXZ010000083.1:0-1810 GCA_045600445.1 Bacteroidales bacterium
ACCGACGGCTATGTCTGTTACAAGGTGTTCGACATGACGGACGAGGAGTTGGCGAAGTTGGAGAATCCTCCACCGGAAGGCATCAAGAAGCGCAGCGCCTGCCTCGTCCACATAAGGCGTCTGTTCGTTAACGCTCTTGAAGAGAACTTTGATGAGGCGATGTGGTTCATCGACAGGATGGGGATGATCTTCGCGAAGGAGCACTGCTTCAAGGAACAGAAGCTTACAAACGACGAAAGGTACTTGGCGAGGCTCAAGCCTGGAAGCACCGCCGACCTTATGAAGTCCATTGAAGAGAGGCTTGCGGACTATGCCTTGTCGGACGATGCCGGCTGCGGAGAACTCTTGAGAAAGGCCTTGCGGTATGCCAGGGCGGAATGGCCTGCGATGAAGCGAGTGCTGGAAAGCGGCGACGTGGAGATATCGAACAATATAAGCGAGCAGAGCGTGAGGAAGCTCAAGATGAACCTGCGGAATGCCGGAAATATCGGCAGCGAGAGTTCGGCTGCGGACAACGCTTTCATGTACTCGGTGATCGAGAGTTGCAAGCTTAACGACATCGACCCGGGCAAGTACATCAGCTTCCTGCTTGGCAAACTCAAGACATCCCGCGATGGGGATGACCTCACAGGCCTTTTGCCGTGCTACTGCGGCCTGTAAACCGACAAAATCAACGAGTGGTAAAGAAAATTACACAAACGCCCATTGAAAATCAAAGGGTTGGAGAAGTGAACGCTTACTGCGAGCCTCCAGGCTCGCACCAGCCTCCGGCCTTTATAACTATCTGGCGGTTGCAGATATCCTAAAAAACAAGCAGGACGAGCTTCCTGTCGAGGAATGGGACAGCGACGAGCCAGAATATACAACCCCGGATCATGAGAACGTCAGGGGGAAGGAATACTACAAATAGGGACCATTATGGAAATGAATAAAGAGACCTTGGACAAGATGCGTCAGATGCATCTATATGGAATGGCAAGTGCCTTCAAATCAAGTCTTGACAGCTACGGGTCAGACAATATGACAAATGACCAGTTCGTGGCGTGGCTTATATCAAATGAGTGGGATGACAGGTGTAATAAAACGATAGAGAGACTTATAAAGAATGCTTCTTTCCGTTACAATGCTTCCGTTGAAGAGATAGACTATACGATAGAACGTGGTCTTGATAGAAACATGATGAACAGGCTTGCTGACATGTCTTTTGTTAAGGACGGGAAAAATCTGTTCATCACCGGCAGCACCGGTACCGGTAAAAGCTACATTGCCACTGCACTCGGCATGCGCGCCTGTCAAAAAGGGTTGCGGGTGATATATTCCAACACATACCGGCTCATGGGCAAACTCAAGTTGGCAAAGGCAAAGGGAGACATCCTCAAGGAGCTGAAACGCATCGAGAAAGCTGACGTACTTATCCTGGAGGACTTCTGCATGCATCCGCTCGATGCCAGTGCCAGAATGGCGATGATGGACATCGTGGAGGACCGTCACGAAAAGAAAACCATAATAATCACGTCTCAAGTGCCCGTGAAGAACTGGTATGACTTAATTGGAGATAAAACGGTGGCAGATGCTATCATGGACAGGCTATCGCCTTATGCACAAAGGATAGAACTGCATGGAGAATCGCTGCGCAAAATGAACGCCCTAAAATAAAAAACGCTATCTTTGAAACGTTATCAATAAGTTGAACCCGCAGTGCTCTGAACAAATGCTGCTAAATAAGACTTATAAATCAAACTTTTTCCCGGCCTCTGCCGGGGGCCAACTTCACGCCGGATAACGGGGGTTACTTTCATCGGATTGTCCA
>JAZRXZ010000084.1:0-1240 GCA_045600445.1 Bacteroidales bacterium
TAATCACAAAGAGTATATGACTACAGAACAACAGTTGTTATTGGCATTGGTCAAGATGATGTTCCCGAGGGAATTGTTGGATTATTTTGAGGTGGTGGGATTTGAAGTCCATGAGGAGGACATCACCATACGGTTGAACGAAAGGGACCGGATATTGAAGCCGAAATCCGGGCATACATATGTGAAGAACGGTTTTCTACCGGAATGCAAGATTACAGACTTCCCGCTGCGTGACAGGAAGACAACGCTGATTGTGAAGCGCCGCAGATGGAAGGACGATAAGACAGGAGAGAGCATCAGCAACGACTACAAGCTGGTAGCTGAAGGCACACGGCACTCGGTTGAGTTCGCCGCTTTTTTAAAAGAAGTTCTTGGACAGATACCCGATAGCGGCTTCTTCTCTTGAGAAGTATTATCACATAGACGGTTATCAGTTTGAACGCCAGTACAAGGAGCACCTGAGCGGATACGAGGAGTGGGAGGATGCCTCCCATGCAGACCGGTGGCTGGTATATCCGGAGAACTTCGGTCCGAAGATGAGCATAGACGAGACCTCGTTAAGTGATGGGGAGCTCTACACCGTAGTCACGAACAAGGACAGGCACGGTCAGAAAGGCGCTTTGGCAGCAATAATATCAGGAACCAAGTCCGAAGTCGTCAGGGAGGCGCTTGACAATGTTCCGGAAGAAGCCCGAGACCGGGTTCTGGAGATAACGATGGACCTGTCACCGTCGATGCGCAACATCGCCCTATATGAGTTCCGCAACGCCAAGAGGGTCATCGACCGGTTCCACATCCAGAAGCTCGCATGCGACGCCATCCAGGAGATGCGTATCAAACATCGATGGGAAGCCCTTGAGGCGGAGCATGAACGCCGGCTATATGTCACGGACACAGGGGAGGACATCCAGCCGGAGAAGTTTCCGAATGGTGACACACGGCCACAACTTCTTGCCAGAAGCCGGTATCTCCTGTTCAAGTCTTACGAGAAGTGGACGGAATCGCAAAAGGCAAGGGCAAAGATACTCTTCGAGCAGTATCCTGACATAAAAGAGGCCTATTGGCTTGCTGATGAACTTAGAAAAGTGTTCAGCAACACACCCAGACGCTCTCTCGCTGCTACAAGGCTGGCGAAATGGTACGCCTCCGTTGAAAACTCCGGATTCAAGTCTTTTCAGGTCATTGCCAGAACTTTCTTCGACAACGAGAGGGAGATACTCAATTTCTTTGATAACCGTTC
>JAZRXZ010000085.1:0-2752 GCA_045600445.1 Bacteroidales bacterium
CGGCTTCTGAGCGAATCACAAAAATCATAGCCTTCCTCTCGCGCCAATGCTGCACCTTCAGGCATCCTCAGTTCCGGATAGTAGCGGATGAGCTGAGTGGAATCTGCCTCTACTTTACTGTTATATATCGTACCCTCCGACTTCTCGCCGTCAAGGGTCTCATAATATGCTCCTGAAGTGGCTCCGCTTCCTGAATAGAGCCACATGCCTCCGGCATCCTGCAAGGCAATGGCCTTGCCATGTCTGCCGTCCGTCTCGATGACGATGGCAACGGCATCCTCCCCTTTCTCTCGGGTGACAATACCGTCACCATGCAGGAAGAACCCCTTGCCGATGCTGTCCTCCGATGCGCGATAGGTCATAGCGCCTTCCGTGGTCTCGGTGATCCAGCTGCTGACGATACGCATATGTCCTCGCTCCAGATAGAGGTTGAGCTGGGTGCGCGTGCCTTTCAACAGATGCGGTACCAGCGTCCTGGTCTGAACGGTCTCACCGCCGACGGTGACCGTGACCATCACATCCGTCTGTCCTTCGCATGGCTCGATGGCAAAGTCCCTCTCGAAAGGATGGGTCATGAGCTTGGAGAGTGCTGTCACGGAAACTTCCTGAGCGATACCTGCACCCTTGACCGTGACCTCCGTCAACAGGTCTGTAGGACGTTCACTCTCCAGATGAATGCGTAACACCGCCTCATCAGGCTGCTGCCAAGCAACCTTCACGGAGTCACTCATGCGACTGGCCATCGGAGTCTGCTGCTCAGAATGCTTACCAGAGCACGAGAGCATCATCAATGCCATCATAGAGGCTACTAAGCCTGTGCTGATTTTCAAATACATATACGTCTAAAGTGTTATTTCTTGTAATTACATATAATTATATATATGTGTAAGTAAGAATTGTAAAGGGGTACAGCACAAAGAGGTACTGTACCCCTCTTTCAGAGTCGCTTCGAGGCGTTGAAGACAAAGATGCCCTTGTCGATATGCTTCGAATGCAAGCCGCGCTTCTGCTTGACAAGTATCAGCACGGTGCCCACAGCTGCAACGGCAGCCAATACAATGATGCCGGCAAGAAATCCGAAGATGATATAGAAGATGAAGAAACCGACTATACCACCACCTATAGTACCGGCGGCCCAATAGATGTACCGACCCTGAAGCCCCATGAACACCAACGGACTCTGAAGTCCCTTGAAGACCGGGTACTCAGGACGGCCTTCCTCATTCGTATCCTTCATGGCTTACGCACCGATACCGAAGAACAAAGGAAGAGCCTGGGCAGCAGCGATGAGGAAGATACAGGCACCAACGACCATCATGATCTTCTTCTTGACATCCTGCTCCTCGTTGTTCATGGCGATGTACACCGAGATAGCACCCACAACGGCTACGACACCTGCGATCGCATAGCAGAGCTTGACGACGATAGGTACGTACTTGGCGATCTCCTCAGTGACGGTGGCAAGGGCAGTAGTACCTGCCGAATAGTCACCAGCGGAGTTCTGGGCCATCACGAAGCCGCAGCCGAACAACATGACGGCTACAGTCATCATGAACTGCTTGTTAAACACTGTCTTGCGCACACTTACGCCAAGACCACGGAACATGCGGCATACGTCATTGCCGATACCCATGCTCTTCTTCTTGTTCTTAAGAAAAGAGATTTTCACGATTTAGATTCTCTGTTAAGGTTAAACAAAAAAGGTTATAAACACAATACACTCGTTGCAACGGAGTTATAAATTCAGAGGAGAGTGTCTCTCCTATCTATGTCTTTCAGTAAGGTCAGTAAAAGTAAAAAGTGTGTTTTTCATGGTATCAGCTCAAGGCCGATACCGTATCAGACTCCATATCCGAAGAAGGCTGGCATCACCATCGTAGCACCGATAAGGAAAAGACATGCGCCGACAAGCAGCATGATCGCCTTGGCTACGCCCTCTTCTCCCTGGCTCATCTTCATGTATATCTGAAGGGCAGCAACGATAGCCACTACACTCGCTACGGCATAGACGATATATACTACATAGAGCATCATCGTGACCACATAGTCGTGCATCGAGGCCAGGGCATCTGCTCCCCAGCTGTAATCTACGCCTCCGCATCGGGCGAAGGCAGAGACGGCAGGGAGCCAGACAAGCATCATTAACGGTATTCTCTTCATCCTATTCCATCCTACGTGTTATGTCTGTTTCTCCTTTTCCTCATCCAGATCCACCTCCTTCGGTGGATGTATGCCGAACTTCGGGCCCTGCTGCTGGCTGGCAAGGATCACGTCCTGGTAGTCTTCCATGGACATGTCACTCAGATAGCCTTTCTCAGGAGTTTCCAGCTGCTCTGTCTCAGACTCAGCCTTCTTCTCTGCTTCGGTAGGCTCCTTCGGTGGCTCTGGCTCATCACCTTCAGCACTGTCTTCCGCCTCCTCTTCGGCCTGCTGCTCCTCTTCATGAGGAGCGACAACCGGTTCTGGTACCACGGTAGGCTGTTCCTCATCCTGCATGTCATCGACCTTGAACGTCTCGCCATGCCCCGTGTCCTTCTTCCCCATCTTATGCAGGTCGAACCAGATGACCACTGCATAATAGATCACGATAACCAACGTGAAAACGGTAGCAAATATTCCAAATGGACTCATATTATATAATATATTATTGTTACTTTCAGTAGCTCATCTTCTGCTCTTGCTCGGCAGGAAACTGGAGGTACTGCCCGAAATAGCGGAAGGCAAGGGCATTCAGCCTGTCAGTACCCTTCAT
>JAZRXZ010000086.1:0-26365 GCA_045600445.1 Bacteroidales bacterium
CCGGAGCTACCAGCTCGAAGGAGATAGCAGTGTGGTCAACATAGGGGGCGTAGATCCTGGCCAGCGCTTCTGCATCTTCTGGAACGCAACTTCTAATCTTCATGACTCTAATCTTATATTCAAAACGCTGCAAAAGTACGATGTTTTTTGGAAATATGCAACTAATTGCGCTTGAAAAATTGAAAATCGCATAACTTTACACCAGATTATCAAAATTATTATTATCTTTGCACCACTTTTTGGGAATATCAATCATACAAATATAATCAGAATCGATGAAAAAGAATCTTGAGACCATCTGCATCCACGGCGGATGGAAGCCTGTCAAGGGCGAGCCACAGCAGTTGCCAATCTATCAGAGCACCACGTTCAAGTACGATACCAGCGACCAGATGGCACGCCTCTTCGACCTGAAGGACGACGGCTATTTCTATACTCGCTTGGCCAATCCTACCAACGATGCTGTTGCCAAGAAGATCAATGCCCTCGAAGGTGGTGTCGGCTGCGTATTGACCTCATCTGGTCAGGCTGCCAACTTCTATGCAGTCTTTAATATCTGCCAGGCAGGAGATCACTTCATCACCACCAACGCTATCTATGGTGGCACCTTCAACCTCTTCGGAACTACGATGAAGAAGCTCGGCATCGAGTGTACATTCGTCGATCAGGAGTGGAGTGACGAGCAGATCGAGGCTTGTTTCAAGGAGAACACCAAGTGCTTCTTCGGCGAGACCATCTCTAACCCTGGCGGTAACGTCCTTGATATCGAGCGATTTGCAAAGATCGCTCACAAGCATGGTGTGCCACTGATTATCGACAATACCTTCGCTACTCCTATCAACTGTCGTCCATTCGAGTGGGGTTGCGACATCGTCACGCACTCAACCACCAAGTACATGGATGGCCACGCTACTCAGGTGGGTGGTGCTGTGTGCGACAGCGGTAACTTCGACTGGGAGAAGTATGCTGAGAAGTTCCCTGGTCTCTGCACTCCAGATGAGAGCTATCATGGCCTCACATATACCAAGGCCTTCGGCAAGGGTGCTTATACCACAAAGCTCGTCAGCCAGCTGATGCGCGACCTCGGTAGCATTCCTTCGCCACAGAATTCCTTCCTTCTCAACCTCGGCCTTGAGACCCTCGCTCTCCGCGTAAAGCAGCATTGTGCCAATGCACAGGCCATCGCTGAGTGGCTGGAGAAGAATCCTAAGGTAGGTTGGGTCAACTATGCTGGTCTTCCATCAAACAAGTACCACGCTCTGGCTCAGAAGTACATGCCAAACGGTACTTGTGGCGTGATTGCTTTCGGCTTGAAGGGTACTCGTGAGGATGCTATCCGCTTCATGGACAACCTCGACTTTATCAGCATTGTTACTCACGTAGCTGACGCTCGCACCTGTGTGCTCCACCCAGCCAGCCACACCCATCGTCAGATGAGCGAGGAGCAGTTGCGTGAGGCAGGTGTCGCTCCAGATCTCGTACGTCTCAGTGTCGGCATCGAGAACGTAGAGGATATTATCGCTGACCTCGAGCAGGCAATGGCTAAGATGTAAGAACTTCTGGAGTGGTTCCTGAAGCCCTTAGTATTTGTTATTGCCCCCCTTTAGGGGGGCTAATAACTATACTAGGGCATGAAGGACCACTCCGGAAAATCATAAAACCATCATTAGGAACCCATCTGTGGCTTCGTGAAGAATCAGGACCATCAACGCGTACAAGGTTATGGTCTCGTTCTGGCACGAAACCATAGATGGGTTCCTGTTTATGGTTTCGTTCTGGCATGAAACCATAGACGAGTACCAGATTGTGGTTTCGGACAAAAATAAAGCCATAACCTGGTATCAAGTTATGGCTTAATATTTTGGAAAGAGAATCTTTGTGTTTATTTCTTGTTCTTCTTGTTGATCAAGTATAGTCTGATAGTCAAAATCAAGCCAACAAGGGAGATGAGCAACAGGATATAAGAGATATTGATGATATGAGCTGCCCAGAAAGATGAGGCTTCGATCTCGATCTGGATCGTACGAGTAACAGTCTGGTTAGCGGCACCTACGGCACGAATCTCAAGCTCATAGAATCCAGGAGGGAGATGAGAGAACTTGATCTGTCGAGTGTTGTCGATGAGAGTCCAATCGTTTTCGATACCTTCCATGCGATAGAAGAAGAGATATTCCTTCTGATGGTAGATGTCAGTGGTAGCAAGCTGGATGTCGATGGAATGGGATTCGTCTCGACCTCGTTTGATAAGGTCTTCGACCAGGCCCTTGGCATCAGCAACAATCTTGAATTCTTTTTGCGTAGATCGCATGTCGGACTCGCGAAGCACTACTGCACCATTGTCTCCTCCAAAGAGAAGTTCTCCATTATGAGAGATCGTGCTGGAATTTTGAAGGAACTCATTCATTGGGAGACCGTCACTGGTTACCATGCTTCGGATGTAGCAACGATTGATGCAGTCGAAAGCAAAAATTCCGTTTTTCTCGGTCGAGATATAGAGGATTGAATCATGAGCAACACTCATGCCTCGGAGTTCGAGCGAAGGAAGACCGTGCTCCAGTCCGAAAGCTTCAATGCTGTCGTTCCTGAGGTCGTAACATAACAGACCTGCACCCGCTGTGGCAATCCAGATTTCATTCCCGTTACGAGAACGTGCGTCACTAATGTAGTTGGTGCCGTTCCATTTTTCCTCATCACGTAGGTATTCCTTGCACTCATTCGTATTAAAGTTGACTAGCTTGAAGCCGTCAGTGGTAGAGGCAATGATGGTCTCATCGTCGAGTTGAGCCAGACTGTTAATCAGGGTGACAGGGTAGTGGTGCTTCTCAAATGTGTTGTCTGGCAACTGATGCAGACGGGTGAGCTCAAAGTTAAGACCACCGACCCAGATATCGCCATAAGAGTCCTCATAGATGTCATAGACACAGTCGAGGACTTTCTGATCGACCAATGAGGCGAAATGCTCACTCTTGCCAGTGCGAGGGTCGAAATGATAAGTGCCAGTATTGAAACCGCCGGCCCAGATGGACCCATCTCTAGCGGCACGGACAGTCAGGAATCCTGCCTCATGCTCAAGGTACATCTTCGGATCGCTTCCATCAGGGGCAAAACTTCCGATCGATTGGCTGAACGCAACCCAGAGACGACCATCAGGAGCTACATCTACGCCGAAAGCATAATTGTCAGAGAGAGTTCTAATCTTACCTGCATTGAGGGATGTGAGCGAGCTGCCTGGCTGTAGGCAGGTGACACCACCCATGTATGAGGCAATCCAGATACGACCCTGATCGACAAGGACATCTCGTGTTCCTGCGGTTCGAAGAGTAAATGGTGCACCTCCAATATTTGCCAATCGACGGACCTCCGTATCATCTCCGATATTATCGGTCGGGAAGACAAGTACACCTCCACCATCGACGCCAATGAGCATTTCTTTCTCACTGATAGGTTTGATGCTTGTAACGATGAATCCCTCCGTATTGCCTACCTGTTGTACGACTCGAGGGTGTGATGGGTCAAGCACAAAGATGCCGTTTCCGTTCGTGCCAACCCAAAGCTTCTGATGCTGCTGGTCATAATAGAGGCTCTTGATGTCATTATTGAGCCACTGCTGAAGAGTACCATGGAGGTCATTGATGTTGAGCACACCTACACCACGGCTGGCACCAAAAAGCACTTCGCCATTGCGGAACCCGTAGAAAACATGAATGTCCTCATCCGGACAGAGTCGTTTCGTGATGGTTTTGGTAGGGATGTCATAACAAGTAATGCCATCGGTAGCACCTATGACAAGCAAGTCTCCAACGCAATAAAGGGCCTGCGTGCTTCCCCAGATCTGATAATCTGCAAGATAGAGGATCTCTTCGAATGCATCTGCCACAGGATTGTAACGATAGATGTCACTACGCTCGGTAAAGGCCCAGATATCTCCCTGCTCGTCACAATAGATGTTGATGACCAGACCAGAGCGCATGGTTCGCATCTGCGTGTTGCCAAGGGTATAGTGACGGTAAACGATGCCGTCAAAACGATCGATGCCGTTGCGCGTTGATACCCAGATGAAACCATTACGATCACGTACAAGGCTGAACGTCGTCTGGCTGGAGATGCCTGGCGGTGTCACCTGCACGTAAGGACGGTCAAAGACTGACGTGGCCTCATCATCTTGTGGAGTATAACTGCTCAGCAGGAGGCTAAGACCACACAGAAGCAGTATGTAGAGAGATAATTTACTTCTTTGCATATTTCAAAGCATTGTGTTATCTAAGTGGTGCATAAAATGCGTCGCGATAATAATCGATATGCGGCATACCCTCTGGTGGGAGTATGATGGAGAAAACATCGAAACGGACAGCGTGAGAGTCATGGTGCATCTTCATGTAATGATCTGCAGAACTTACCAGCCTACGTATCTTGACAGGTGTGATGGCTTCTTCTGGTTCTCCCCACAGGCCACTGACACGAGTCTTGACTTCGATAAAAACGACTTCCTGCGATGTTGGATCAAAAGCGATGATGTCTGTCTCAAAAGAGTGGTCGTGCCAACGGGTCTCAAGGATACGCATCCCAAGGGATCGAAGATGGTCAGCTGCAAGTGCTTCCCCCTTCAGTCCTAAATCATAGGAGTTGCTCATGGTGTGTCGTCTACGATGTTTTATTAGATAAAAAGGAAAACCGGCATCTGGACGTGATGAAACTCCAGTAAATATAGCTTTGGAGCTGCGGTCCGCCTCCGTAATCTGCTCCTGTTCATCCCGGTGGTACCAGTGTTCGTGGCGTCGCGATGTAGTGCAGCGCGCCTTCGGCATACGCTTGACTCCGGTAAAATGTAATCGTTGAGTTTCCCGCTCTACATAAATCCGGTTTTCCAGAGGCAAAGATAGATGATTTTATTCTTAAAACCAAATTTAGGACCAAAAAGTTGCGATTTTTGGTCCTAAATTTTTAATGATATTGATTGCACAACGTTATTGCGCATCAAATACGGACTCTTAGAGTCCTTTTCCGTGACAATTCTTATACTTCAGACCACTGCCACAAGGACATGGATCATTACGACCAACGTGTGGTGTTGATGCCAAAGGCTTGCGCTGCACCTGGTTCTCACCATTCATGCCTGCGTGAATTGCCTGCATCTTGCTGAAGTCCTGACGCTTCTCTTCTGGAGCAGCTTCCTTGAACTCCTGAGGTGCTACAGGTGCCTGTGGAGCAGGAGCCTGCTGTGCGGTCTGTTGCTGAGCGGCAGCTTGAGCTTGAGCCACTTGCTGTGGAGAAGGCTCTGGGATGTAAAGCTGTGCACGCATCAAGGCGCTGGTGGTCTTAGCATTCATCTTGGCAACCATGCGCTCAAAGATGTGATATGACTCCAACTTATATATAAGGAGAGGATCCTTCTGCTCGTAATGTGCGTTCTGTGTGTTCTGCTTGAGGTCATCGAGGTCTCGCAGGTTGACACGCCATGCATCGTCAAGAATATTGAGCATGACAGACTTCATGTAGTTCTTCATGATGCACTTGCCATTGCTCTCGACAGTCTCCTGTAAGTTGCAAGAGATCTGATAGATGCGCTTGCCATCTGTGAGAGGTACGATGATGTTGCGGATGCTGCCACCCTGGCTCTTGACATTCTCCCAGATTTCACGAAGACGAGGAACGACAACCTCGCAGAGTCGCTCATTGTGGCGGTTGAAGCTATCCATGCCAGCGGTGTAAAGTACGTCGGTCATATCCTCAACCTTATACTTCTTATAGTCTTTCTCTGCGATAGGAGACTCGATGCCGAAGTGACGGAAGACCTGCATCTGGAACTCCTCGAACTCACCTGTTGCCAAAAGCTGCTGAGACAGAGTGCTGGCTACGCTGTATGCCATGTTCATGAAGTCGATACCGATACGCTCTCCCATGAGTGCGTGGCGACGCTGGGTATAGACTACCTCACGCTGCTTGTTGAGAACGTCATCGTACTCAAGGAGGCGCTTACGAATACCGAAGTTGTTTTCCTCAACTTTCTTTTGAGCGGTTTCGATACTCTTGTTGAGCCAAGGATGCTCGATGACGTCGTCCTCAGACATGCCGAACATCTTGCTATCCATGACTTTAGAGATACGGTCTGAACCGAAGATACGCATGAGGTTATCTTCAAGAGATACGAAGAATACAGAAGAACCAGGATCTCCCTGACGACCAGAACGACCACGGAGCTGACGGTCAACGCGACGGCTCTCATGACGCTCGGTGCCGATGATGGCAAGACCACCAGCAGCCTTTACTTCTGGTGAAAGCTTGATATCGGTACCACGACCAGCCATGTTGGTAGCAATGGTCACGATTGATGACTGACCTGCCTGAGCTACGATGTCGGCCTCACGTTGGTGCAACTTGGCATTGAGCACATTGTGCTTGATGCCGCGGAGCTGGAGAGCTTTAGAAAGGGTCTCTGAGATCTCGACTGAAGTAGTACCGACGAGAACAGGACGGCCCGCCTTGACATACTCCTCAATCTGTGCGATGACAGCCTTATACTTAGCACGCTTGGTCTTGTAGACACGGTCGTTATGATCTTCACGTGCAATAGGACGGTTGGTTGGGATGGTGACAACGTCGAGCTTATAGATATCCCAGAACTCTCCAGCCTCGGTCTCTGCAGTACCGGTCATACCTGCCAGCTTGTGATACATACGGAAGTAGTTCTGCAGGGTGATAGTTGCAAAGGTCTGGGTGGTAGCCTCGATCTTGACGTGCTCCTTAGCCTCGACAGCCTGGTGGAGACCATCACTCCAACGACGGCCTTCCATGATACGGCCAGTCTGCTCGTCGACGATCTTGACCTTGCCATCCTCTGAGATGACATAGTCAACATCCTTGTCGAACATGGTGTAAGCCTTAAGCAACTGGTCGACAGCGTGTACTCGCTCCGCCTTGGTGGTGTATTCGGTCATTAACTTATCCTTCAAGGCAAGTTTCTCTTCGTTGCTGAGGCTTTCGTTCTTCTCGATTTCAGCAATCTCAGAACCAACGTCAGGAAGTACGAAGAACTTAGGATCCTCAGCAGCACCAGTGAGAGCCTCAATACCCTTGTCGGTCAGATCGACCTGCTTGTTCTTCTCCTCGATGGCGAAGAAGAGTGGCTCAAGAGCAACAGGCATCTCCTTCTGGTTGTCCTGGAGGAAATAAGCCTCGGCGCGGAGCATCTCCTGCTTGACACCTGGCTCAGAGAGGAACTTGATGAGTGCAGAGTTCTTTGGCCATGCGCGGAAAGAACGATAGAGCTGGGTAGCACCTTCGTCTTTGATCTTCTTATCCTCGCTGTTGACCTTCTTCTTGGCCTCGTTGAGGAACTGATTAGCAAGCGCCTTCTGCTGACGTACGACATTTTCGACACGGTCACGGAACTCCTGGTAGAGCTCCTCGTCACTGTACTCGCTGGTACGTGGCACCGGACCACTAATAATAAGAGGAGTACGAGCGTCATCAATCAAGACAGAGTCAACCTCATCGACGATGGCGAAGTTATGCTCGCGCTGTACGAGATCCTCTGGGTGAGTGGCCATGTTGTCGCGGAGATAGTCGAAGCCGAACTCGTTGTTGGTACCAAAGGTGATATCGCAGTTGTAGGCTTGACGACGCTGCTCGGTGTTTGGCTGATAACGGTCAATACAATCGACAGTAAGACCATGGAACATATAGATAGGACCCATCCAGTCGCAGTCACGCTTAGCAAGGTAGTCATTGACGGTGACGACATGAACACCATTGTGAGTCAACGCATTGAGGAAGACAGGGAGGGTAGCTACAAGGGTCTTACCTTCACCAGTAGCCATCTCGGCGATCTTGCCCTGATGAAGGACGGTACCACCAAAGAGCTGTACGTCGTAGTGAACCATGTCCCACTTGATTGGATTGCCGCCAGCCATCCAGGTGGTCTTGTAGATGGCCTTGTCGCCTTCGATGGTAACAAAGTCTTTTGTGGCTGCCAGTTCACGGTCCATCTCAGTGGCAGTAACTTCTACAGTGTCATTGTTGGTGAAGCGGTAGCCAGTATTCTTAACAATGGCAAAAACTTCAGGAAGATAATCGTTGAGTTTTGCCTCGAATGTCTCTCGGATCTTTTTCTTCAGGTCATCGATCTCAGACCAGATCTTCTCGCGCTGTTCTACTTCGAGATTCTCGACGGTTGCCTTCAATTCGTCAATCTTGTTGCGATCTGCCTGTACTGCATCCTGCAAATCCTGCATGATGGCCTGTGTACGGGCACGCAGCTCGTCATTGCTGAGCTTCTCTACGGCAGGATAAGCCGCCTTGACTTTCTCTACCCATGGCTGGATGAGCTTCATGTCTCGGCTGGACTTGTCTCCGAAGAGTTTCTTAATTAAATCATTTAATCCCATATTTATTTGTTTTTTTATTATTTTCTTGAATCGGAAGTCTCAATTTATTTGATAGGAAGTGCGCGACAAGCGCTTGGCGCTCTGATTCTGATGGCCTTGGCTACTGTTGGCGCTATGGCGGTAGCATCGACCGGAGTCGTGATACGTTCTGGATTGAAGAATGCTGGCGCAAAAAGTATTGCCGGTCCAGGATAAATGTCATGACGTACCTGCGACTGTGGCTGGATACGGTCACTGAGACGGAGTTTCCAGCCTGGCTGGAGGATGACCACAAGATCGCCTCCTGTCCGCTTGTCATAGCCATTGCGGATACGCGTGATACGTTGGCTATAGTCCTGATGCAGTAATTGCTGTTGTGTATATACTTCTTCGATACCGCTGAAGAGCGAGACCAATTCTGCAGACTTGCGTGCTACATCGTCGAGCTGCAACCCGCGTTGCTCTATCGTCTTGTGATTGAGGTAAATCTGCCCGTCGTTGAAGCCGTCAACCCATTGCCCCTGACCATACAGAGAGATGAGATGGGAGTTGAGAAGTGCGGTGCATCGGTTGGCATTGAATTCGCCAGTGCTAATGCCAGGTACGTCGCTTACGTTGCTGTCCGTGGCACCTGTTCCCATCAGGTAGATGAAGGTATTCTGTAGTCCGACGGCTTTGTCAATATATTGCAGCAAATGCTCTAAAGTGCGATCCAGCTGCAGATAGATGTCCTGTAACTCGGCAGGGTAGGTCTCCAGATTCTCATGCTGGTAAGTGCCGGCATAGAAAGTGAGCTGGAGCATGTCGGTAGAACCGGCCAGCCCCATGTGCGAGTTGAGGATATATTGTTGTGCCATCTTCGAGATGGCCTCATTGATGATCGGAGAAGTTTTGACCCAGGTGTAGTTGACCTTGCCTCTTTCTGAGAATTTATGGTTAAAGGCCTGAGGGGTCTGAAGATAAGGGGCAATGGCGTCAGCGCCACTACTGTTTCCAGTGGGAGTCCAGACGTATTTGTTGAGGTTGCTATAGAACAATACCTCGTCTGTTATCATGTTTTGTCGGACTGCACTGACTGGAAACTCGTGATAGAATGTAGTGGAAGCCCAGTGACCGGTTTTCTCGTCGAACCAGACTGCACTGTTGGCTGCATGTCCAGCACCAATGAGCGCCTGCTCTGGATTAGGAGCAATGCTATAGACTTTGCTGCGAAGTTGTGACGCCAGCTTTAGTTCGTCGCCAAGTGTGCTACTCAGTAAAGCTCGTGGAGACCAGTTGCCTGCTGTCTCGTTGCCTGCATAGTCTCGATCCTGAAATACAGAATGTCGCTGTAATGTCTGAAGGTCAAAGACCAACTGAGACGGGATGCCATGATGGTAAGGATAGCTGCCTGTAGCTAAGGTGGCCATGGCTGCAGTAGCATCCGGATTGTCCAGATCGAAGGTGACGTTGTCGTACACGATACCTTCCTGCATCAGACGGCGGAATCCACCTTGTGAAAGCTTGCTCTTCAGTGCATTGAGATAGTCGCTGCGGAGTTGGTCGACAGTGATGCCAACGATGAGACGGGGAGCCACAAAATTGTTTGCATCCGCACGGTTGTCAGGTTGTGCAGCAGTGGCCGGCAATGCACAGAGCATTGTCAGCAGTACCAAAGAAGTGGTGAGAGCACTTATGTCGTGACGATGATTCATTGTTTATTTGTAGTGGTGCAGATGCTATAGCAGCGAAGTAGAATCGTAGCCAGCAGCAAGAGGAATGGAGCAGGGCAATATTGGCCTAACGTCCAGTCAAGGATGACATATAGGATAACTACTGCAAAGGTGATGCCAAAATAGATTTGGCAGACATGTCTGAGGGATTTGACCCAGAGTAACACTGCCATAATGACATGTGTCGGTAGTAACCAGAAGCAGTTGAGATTATGATCGACGGCCGGATGCTCAGAGATGAAATTGAGAAACCATACGATAGTGCCAGTAATACCTAAAAAGAGGAAAAACACTGTGTCGAATATATTAGCACTCATTCTGAGCGACTTGCTTGCAGGTTTGCCCATGTTTTGCGCTTTCTTGTCGAGATACTGTCTCAAGCTAATGATCATAGCGAGAACAAGAACGAAAGCAAAGACCAAGGCTGGTTTCAACGAGTCTGGTGCTGCAATGGCAGCTTCAATCTCAGGGCGCATAGTCAGGAGTGTGTCCTTTTCTGTGACCAGTGGCTGATACCAAATCTGGTCTCCTAATCGAGCAGGAATCTCTGCATGGTCAACTGCTCCAGCTAGATAGTCTGGCAAGAACAATTGCTCCTCATAGAGGGTCGGGATATCTGAACGGCCTGCAACAGCTAAGGCAATGCCGAAATCCAGCCAGTTGTCGATGCCAGAGCGCTCCTGCACCATTTGCCTGAGAGTGATGGCATGAGTCCAGGTGGAGTCATATCTGATGCTATTGTCTGTGGCAGCTTGCAATAGGCGATAGGGACGAGTAGAGCAGTTGTCGAAAAAGTAGCTGTAGCGGTAGGTGCGGTTTTCTGGACGGAAGTTGACCAATAGACGCTGAATCATGTCCTGTACTTGAGCAGAGTCCAGTCGAAGCCATTGTTGCGTCATGCCTAGGCCACGTCGGCGATACTCTTCGACAAAATCACTGGAGTATACTGCTCCCAACTGGTAATCCGTCTCACCTTTGACAAAACGATAGACAAAATTAGGAGTGTTGAAGGAGAATACTCCGTAGTGAAAGGTGACGTCCAGATCGGTCTTCTTCAGGTCCTGAATGCGGATTCCTGCATGTCCAAACCGCTCGTAAGCGTCTGGTCCTGAACTGCAAGTGAGTAGTCCGATACGCACAGAATCACTGAATGCCAACTGCGCACGCGCGGGCGTAAAAATTAAAAGCGCGAAAAGCGCTACAAGCAGGGAAAGTGTCCCAAATATCTTATGCATCATATACCACATAATGACACATCCACGTGCGAGAGGCGCATGGATGTATCAAACAGGGTTTTGTTAATACTAGATGGTCTAAAGAATTAAGCCTTAGCCTTCTCCATAGACTGCTTACGGAACTCCTTAAGGAGACCAATCATTTCGAGAGCTTCCTTGCGAGCACGGAGGCCTGCAGCCTTGTTACCCTTAACAGCCTGAGCAGTAGCATCAGCGTTGAAAGCAGCTGAAACTTCGTTGATTTTCTGAACCAGTTCTTCCATAGTTGTTTTTATTATTGGTTTATGAATTTCAATGCTATTGGTACCCTTGGAGTACTTTCGACGTTGCAAATGTAAATAGAATTCTTTGGATATACACTATAATTTACAAAAAAAGTAACTATTTTATTGTTTTTTTTAACGAATTAGGATTTTTTTATACTTTTTAAGGTAAAAAGCAAAGAGTTTTTGAGAAAAAAAGACTACCTTTGCAGCGAAAATGTGGCATTGAAAAGAGACAAATGCTTAATTGCCAAAGATATTGTAGATGAAAAAGACCCTTTTCCCACAGATCCATTATGCGCTGATTGCAGCAGGAGAAGGTTCTCGATTGAGAGAAGAGGGTGTTTCGGCTCCTAAGCCTTTGGTCTGCATTGATGGGCAACCTATGATTGAAAGGTTGATCCGTATTTTTGTTCGGAATGGCGCTCAAAGCATCTCTGTGATTTGCAACGAGCAGATGACGGAAGTGCAGGAGTTCCTGAAAGAACTGAGACAGAGCGATGCGCTGCGTGTCACTGAGGAAACTGGTCAGATACGTGTTTGCCCATTGAATGTGGTGGTGCAGACGACACCGAGCTCGATGCATAGTCTGGCGGCACTGCAAGAGGTAATACCACAAGGAAGATTCTGCTTGACGACGGTAGATACGATTTTCCAGGAATCGGAGTTCTCTGCATTTATCCACGCTTTTGCGAAGATGGATGAGTGTGAGGGAGATGGTCTCTTTGCTGTTACTCCATTTGTCGATGACGAGAAACCCCTTTGGGTGGCAACTCGATCGAAAAATTCTTTTTTGCATGCGTGCGCGCGTCAAAATTGCTCCGAAATTGTAGGTTTTTATGATCATGAGGAGCAGATGCCATCGGATCTGGAGAAGATGGTAAGCGGGGGAATCTATTGCTTGGATACAAGGACAGCTTTCCCGGTGTTACAGACTTGCCTAGAGCAAGGACAAAGCAGGATGCGAAACTTCCAACGAGCGCTGATAGCTGCAGGTCTGAGTCTCAAAGCGTATGTCTTTCCAAAAATCATGGACATCGATCATGCTTCGGATATCAAAAAAGCAGAAGCATGGCTAGCATCGGATAAAGGAATAGTTGACCCGCCTAAGTTGTTGGCTATATCACGCGATGAGAGATACTCTCCAAATAATGAAAAGAAGGACGTTGCTATCTTTCATGCTGTGATTGATCGATTAATGTTACAAGGCTGGCAGGTCGATACTTGCTCGGAAACAGAATGGGCTCAGATGGATGTGAAGTCTGTGAGTATCGAATATAAGCAGATTGTTCACATGTCGCGCCAAATGAGAAGTTTGATGCGTCTGGAACGTGTAACGATACCGGTCTGGAATGTGCCACATGCAGTTCGTACTGTGTCCAAAAGTCGAGAGTTGACGTTGTCTTTGTTGGAGCGAGCTGGAGTACGTGTGCCACGCTGGTGGGCTTATGAACCAGAAGAGGACGAGATGTTCCTTTGCGAACCGGCTTTGCAGCAATTGCTGCCTGGGTGGGTCAAAGCGATGCGAGAAGACGGAGCAAGGTCAGATGATGTTACCTACGTTAGTACGCCTTTAGAGGCAGATACTTGTATACAGAGGCTCGCAGCGGAGAATGTGCCAGATATCGTGGTGATGCATCATGAAGAAGGCGAACTCATCAAGTGCTATGCCGTTTTAGACAGTGACGCTCTTCAGCTACGATTCTGCCGGTGGTTTAGACCAAAAAACTCAGGTTACTCCAAGTTCGGAGAAGCGGAGACACATAATACGACGTTGGAGCAGTTGGCGATTGATGAGGATACGCTGTCGGCGTTGGCAATTAAAGTCGGAACCATTTTGGCCCTGCAGGTTTGGGGATTTGATGCAATCGTCCGACCGGATAATGAGTTGGTAGTGATCGATGTCAATGACTGGCCGAGTTTCAGCATCTTCCAGCAGGAGGCGGCGGAGTCCATCGCATCGGTCATTGGAGAGCCTTAGTTCGCTATGGCGAGAATAGTATTGTAAAGATAAAAGATAAGATTGTGACAGCAGAAGAGAAGGTGCAGTTTGAAGCTTCGCTCAAACATCCTGATGTCGAGGAGACGATAGACCTTTGGTTCTATCGGCCTTTAGGCTTCCGACTGGCTTTGCTGGGAAAGCGTTTCCATTGGACGCCGAACCAGATTACCATTGCCAGTATTTTCTTGGGCATAGGTTGTGGCCTGCTTTGCTATCCTGATGCTTGGTGGCTTAATGCTGTAGGTATTTTCTTGCTGATTCTTGCTGATATCTGCGATAGCGCAGACGGACAGTTGGCACGACTAACACATCAGTATAGCCCTTTGGGACGTATCCTGGATGGTGCGGCTGGGGATATATGGTTTATCACCATTTATCTGGCAATCTTTTTCCGCTTATACCCTGAGTGGGGAATGTGGGGATTCTTGCTTGGCGCGTTGGCAGGTTTGAGTCATAGACAGCAGGCAGCTTTGGCTGACTATTATCGCCAGATCCATTTGCTGATGGCTAAGGGTTCTTCTGGCTCGGAGCAGACGCTTAGTGAGTTTACGACGCTGAGACAAGAGCAAGAAAAGATGAAGACTTTATCTTTTAGCAAATATCCTATTGAGACTGTCTTCCAGTGGTTCTATGTCGGGTATATCCGTTTTCAGGAGAGCCAGACACCACGTTGGCAAGTATTTAGAAAGAAAATGGATGCCAACGGAATGCTGATACCTGCAGAGGCAGAAAAGTTTCGACTAAAATCAAAGCCTTTGATGCCGATAGCCAATGCATTGACTTTTAATTGTCGTGCCATTACACTTTTTGTGTCTTTGATGGTGGGTTTGCCTTGGCTTTATTGGGTCATGGAGATTACGGTCTTTAATGGACTCTATTATTACATGAACAGAAAGCATGAAAAAATCTGTCGTCAGTTCATGTCTTAAGACGGTGTTATTCGTCTTCTGTTTTGCCTTATTGGCATGGATGGTTGTAGTCGCTGGTCCTGCTCAGTTGTGGCAGACGCTGACTGCTATGCCATGGACCATATTGGCTTGTGTTGCGGTGTGGGGAGTGGGATATGCTCTGAACGCTTCTTCGTTTCGCCAGATACTTCTATCTGCTGCAAATCCCCCTGCACATCCCCAGTTACACTGGTGGCAAGTGTTAAAGCTGACTATAGCTGGTTATGCTATCAACTATATTACCCCCTTAGGCCTTCTGGGTGGAGAACCTTACAGAGTACTGATGTTACGACCAGTTCTTGGTGGGGAGAAGGCTACTCAAAGCGTCATCATGTATTCGATGATGCACATCGCCTCACATTGCTGCTTGTGGCTACTGTCTATTGTTTGGATGGTGGTGGCAGTACAAGGCTTATCTGCTGATCATTGGTATGGATTGGCCGCTACACTGATTAGTGTGATAGGGCTGCTGGGTCTCCTATGGTATCTGTATCGTCATGGTATCATGTTACGCTTTGTGAAGCGTTGGGTTGACTGGCCTTTGCTCAATCCAAACCTACTGTCTGCTGGCATATTTGTTAAAGCGCTGGGGTTGGAACTGGAGAGCCGCCTCTTCAATGTGATTGAGTACTGGATTATCATGCAGGCGTTAGGGTTTATGACTTTTGGGTATGGGGACGCTTTGCTTGTCGTGGCTTTCAGTTCACTGTTGGCTAATCTGCTCTTCTTTTCTCCCTTGCAGATGGGGTCTAGAGAGGGTGGAATCCTACTAGCATTGCAGTATCTTGTGCCATCCGTCGCATTGAATCTACCAAGCGGTATGACTCTGCTTGCAGTAGCTGTGGCGCTGAGCTTCGCCACACGTCTTCGCGAATTCATCTGGATAGCTATTGGCTTGCTCCTGATGAGAATGAGCGGGACTTTTGTCAAAGAAAAAAAGTAAAATATATATAATGAAAGGATTAATTCTTGATTACGGTGCTACCATTGATAGCAATGGAAAGCATTGGTCAGAGGTGCTATGGGAGGGCTATTGCCAGGTCTCATTGCCTATCACGAAAGACCAATTCCGTGAAGCTTATATCTACACGGAGCGATATGTGTCTTTCAATCCTGTCGTGCAGCCAACGGATAACTTCTTTGAATTGATGCAGACCCGTGTGGGTATACAGATCGACTATTTGATTCAGCAGGAGCAGCTCAATGAAGATATCCTCCAGACGACGCTCCGTCTGATCAGTGAGGGTGAAGTACCTATCGTTGACAATATGCATGATCTGGCTCAGCATTTTGTAGATATTATTGCTGGCTATTGCTATGACTATGCACGACGCTGTACGCTCGATGCGATACCTTATATCGAAAGATTGTCAGAGAAGTATGATTTGGCATTGGTTAGCAACTTTTATGGCAACCTGTCGGCCGTGCTACAGGACTTCGGTTTAGGACGTTGCTTCCGCATTGTCATCGATTCGTCGGAGGTCGGTGTCCGCAAACCAGATCCTCAGATTTTTCAGTTGGCCATTGATCGCCTAAACCTCAAACCTGAGGAAATCACGGTCATTGGCGACAGCTACCAGAAGGATATTCTTCCTGCACTCGGTTTGGGTTGTAAGGCTATCTGGTTTAAGGGAACATCTTGGAATAAGGCCGATGATGAGATCAACTATGAGCCAACTGCTTCGAGCCTCTTGCAGCTTTTCGATATGCTGCAGTAATATAATATGACATTACGAGATCTTAAAATAGGAAAAAGCGCCATTGTCACCTCTGTTGGGGGCGATGGCGCTTTGCGTCAGCATTTCCTCGATATGGGCATTATCCCAGGTACCAAGGTGACGCTGATGAAGTATGCTCCGATGGGCGATCCGATGCAGCTACAATTGCACGGATACCTGTTGACGCTCCGTTTGGACGATGCTTCAAAGATCGGTATCTCGCTCGATGTGCCAGATCCTCAACCACAGCCACAAATCCATGATCAGATTGAACATCCGGGCTTGGGTGAGGGTGGCCGTTATCATGAGGAGGAGCAGAAACAGCTCCGCCAGAATAAGAAAGACGGTCGTTCCCGCTGGTGCCAGCATGATCAGGAGGAAGAAGGTACAGATCAGGAGACGACAAACATCAAGCAGCGACTGACCTTTGCGTTGGTCGGCAATCAGAATTGTGGCAAGACGACACTTTTCAATCAGCTTACTGGTAGCAATCAGCACGTGGGTAACTTCCCAGGAGTTACCGTTGATCGTAAGTCCGGCCCTATCAAGGGGTATCCGAATACTGAGCTGACCGACTTGCCTGGCATCTATAGTCTCTCTCCATATTCTGCTGAAGAGATTGTATCTCGCCAGTTCATCCTCGAAGAGAAACCGTCGGCTATCATCAATATCCTCGATGCTACCAATATCGAGCGAAATCTCTACCTGACCATGCAGCTGATGGAGCTGGGTATCCCGATGGTACTGGCTCTGAATATGATGGACGAGGTGACCAGTAACTCTGGATCGATCCTGATCAATGCCATGGAGCAGGCGCTGGGTGTGCCAGTTGTCCCGATCTCTGCCGCCAAGAATGAGGGTGTGCATGAATTGATACAGCACGCTATTCATATTGCCAAGTATCAGGAGGTGCCACAACGTCAGGATTTCTGCGATGCGCATGAGCATGGTGGTGCTATGCACCGAAGCTTGCATGCAGTCATGCATCTTATCGAGGATCATGCTCAGGCAGCTCACCTGCCTATCCGTTTTGCTGCCAGCAAGGTCATTGA
The DNA here is from genome assembly GCA_045600445.1 of Bacteroidales bacterium. Taxonomy (GTDB): domain Bacteria; phylum Bacteroidota; class Bacteroidia; order Bacteroidales; family UBA3663; genus Liminaster. The sequence continues at coordinate 17,293 of JAZRXZ010000086.1, forward strand.
GGGAGATTCAATGGTCATCGATGCACTCAAGTTGGCAGAGAACGAACGTAAGCTGGTCGGTCATATCCTCCGTCAGTTGGAGGAAGAGCGAGGCCTTGATCCAGCTGCAGCTGTGGCAGATATGCGCTATGGTTTTATTATGCAACTCTGTCGCAGGTGTGTCATCAAGCCACGTCGTAGTCGCGAACAGCGTCGTTCCGAAATCTATGACAAGGTCTTAACAGGACAATTTACGGCGCTACCGGCATTCCTGCTGATCATGGGTCTTATCTTCTGGCTTACGTTCAATGTAATCGGAGATGCTCTTCAGGGATGGTTCGAAGGAGCCATTGATTGTGGCACTTCGGCTCTTGATAGCGCTCTGACCTCATTGCAGGTCAATGAAGTGGTGCACTCATTGGTGATCGACGGTATCTGTGCTGGTATCGGCTCGGTGCTGAGTTTCTTACCGATTATCATCCTGCTCTTCTTCTTCCTGTCTATGCTCGAAGATTCTGGCTATATGGCACGTATCGCCTTCGTGATGGATAAGCTTCTGCGTCGTATTGGTCTCTCTGGTCGTAGTATCGTCCCGATGCTGATCGGGTTCGGATGTTCCGTTCCTGCGGTGATGTCTACGCGAACTTTGCCTTCTGAGCGAGATCGTCGACTGACTATTCTGCTGACCCCGTTCATGTCCTGCACTGCCAAACTGCCTGTCTATGCGTTCTTCTGTGCTGCTTTCTTTCCACATCAGGGCGGCCTGGTTATGTTCTCCTTATATATAATAGGTATAATGACGGGTGTTCTGCTGGCCTTGCTGTTCAAGAATTCTCTGTTCAAGGGCGAGGCTGTTCCATTCGTGATGGAACTTCCTTGCTATCGTATGCCAGGCGCACGTAACGTGCTGATGCTCCTCTGGGACAAAACGCGTGACTTCCTGCAGCGAGCCTTCTCTGTCATTTTCATAGCTTCGATCGTTATCTGGTTCTTGCAACACTTCGATTTCCGATTCTCGTTGGTCGATGATACCGCTGAGTCGATTCTGGCTAGCATCGCAGGCCTGTTGGCCCCATTGTTCCGACCTCTTGGCTTGGGCGAGTGGCAGTGGGTGACAGCGTTGGTGAGTGGCTTTATGGCTAAGGAGAGTGTGGTTAGTACATTGGGAGTACTTTTCCCTGATGAGCAAGCACTTTTTGCATTGCTCAATCCTGTCTCTTGCTACGTGCTACTTGTCTTCTGCTTGCTCTATACGCCTTGTGTGGCAGCCATTGCCGCCATTCGTCGTGAGTTAGGTAGCCGATGGGCGCACCGCATCGTAATCTTCCAGTGTGTTATTGCCTGGGTGTGTGCATTTTTGGTCAAACTCTTGCTCGAACTGTTCGTTTGATCAAGTCTTCATAAGTAGATACATGAAATCAACAAAACATATTACAACATGAAACATTACCTTTTTTTATTAGTTGCTTGTTTGTTCATGACTGTAGCACAAGCACAGAACCCTAATCTGAAGTGGGGTAAGCCATCGCAGACAGAGTGGTCTCTGCAGGCATGGGGTGAGGCTCCGGATGCTGAGGCCGTGGTACTGAACCGTACGATGAATGTGACTTATAAGATTGCTCGCCAGTTCTCCAGCTATAGTAACGTCGATACCGAACTTTCTATCTCGAATGTAGAGTTCCTGGGTAATAGTGAGAACAGCAATGTGCGCGCTACCTACGATAATAAGCTTCGTATCAAGATTCTCAAGGATTCTGGTGCCGGCTATGCTAATATTGATATCATCTATCTCAAGGATGAGACTGATTCGAAAATTTTCGATGAGATGGAGAGTCTAAAGGTCGTTGTCTTCAGTCAGAATGAAAAGGGTAAGGTCTCTCGTCGCTATCTGAAGAATGATACATTCAAGACCGAGCGCCTCAATAATCATTATGTCGTCCTGCACGTCCAGGTGCCTGACGTCAAGAAAGGTGATATCATCGAGTACCAGTATTCAATTGCAAGCACACGCGTTGCCTTCCTTTATGATTGCTCTTTCCAGGAGGATATTCCAGTACTCTATGCCAAGTGTGATATGGATATCCCAGCCTTTATCTCTTTTGATATGAAGGTGCCTGTACATCCATTTATCAAGTCTAAGGTAGAACGTAGCAGCATCAATGGAGAGCAGTCGATGGGTGATATGCAGGCACCAAAGAGCTATCCAAGCAACCACTACATGATCGAAGGTCACGACATCCTTCCAAAGGATCTCGATCTCCAGCGCAATGGCGTCGACAAGGAAGCAGCCAAGGTTAATGCAGCTCCTGGTCAGATCATGAAGACAATGGCTTTGATCAAGTCTACAGGTAACGCTTCGCCTGTACCCCTGCCAAAGGGTATGAATCACATTATGATCAACCCTAAATAAGCTAATTGTATTTTTTGTACAACAAGTGATATGAATGTTCCAACAATTATCATCATTATTTTGATCGCTGTAGGTGCTTGGTTTGCGTTCAAAAGGATGCGCCAGCACAAAAACTGCAGTTGTGAAGGTTGTGATCGTCCTTGTTGCAATAGGAAATAAAAAAACAAAGGTCGTCATCGCGACGGCCTTTGTTCACATTACCTTAAATCTAATACCATGAAAAACACGGTGCAAAGATAGATGTATTTATTAAATAGTGCAAACGTTTGTGCAAATTTGGCACAAAAAATAATGACAAAACGCCTTGATTGGGGCGTTTTGTCATTTGTAGTTTTCAAAACGGAATAATTATAAAATGCCGGATTTGTACAATAACCCCTATCCGATGGATTTACACTTCTCCGCTAACCATTGACGATCGTTAGCATCTAAATCATCCTTCAGCTCGTCATAAACCCATTGGTTATAGTCATTGATCCACTTGATTTCTTCCTGTGTGAGGAGAGGAAGAAGGAGGCAACTTGTGTCAAGATAGCATAGGGTCAAAGTATCGAAACAAAGGAAATCTCCTTGTTCGCTCTGGTCGCATGGCGTAGCATCTGGAGCGTCGATTACAGGGTCGAGAGTCCTGGCAAGGATGCAGTTCTCGTGTCTTACACCATATTTATTATTTAAATAGATTGCCGGCTCGTTACTGATAATCATACCCGGTAGGATAGGCTGCGGATTATGCTCCATGCGGATGCTCATTGGACCCTCGTGGCATCCTAAATAGTGACCGACACCGTGACCAGTGCCGTGGCGGTAGGTCTTGGCGTCGCGCCAGAGGTCCATACGAGCCAATGCGTCCAGCTGGTCGCCTCTGGTTCCGATAGGGAAGGCGGCTGAGGCCAGACGGATATGACCTTTGAGTACCAGCGTGAAATCTCGCTTCATCTCATCGCTGACATTTCCGATGCCGATGGTTCGTGTCATGTCGGTAGTACCATCTAAGAACTGGCAGCCAGCATCGATCAGCAGTAATCCATCTCCAGAGATCGGTGTGTCATGATCTTCTCCTGGTTCATAATGTGGCATAGCTGCATGTTCGTTCCAGCCGACGATGGCAGGGAATGATTCGTCTCGATAGAGCGGATGCTGGCTGTGGAAGTAGGTGAGTTGTCTTACACAATCCATCTCCGAGACTGTGCGAAGCTTCATTTCCTGCTCCAGCCAGTGGTAGAATTGTGTCAGAGCGATGCCATCTTTATGCATGGCCGACTTGAATCCCTCGATCTCTGTGTAATTCTTGATCGATTTCATCAACTGGATCGGGTTATTCTCTACCAGTTGTACTGTCAAGTGGCCAGGAACTTTGTTTTGCAGATACTCATTGATACCATGAGTGGCAATATAACATCCATCCTCGTAAGGCAAAATGCTGATCTTGAATGATTTCAGATAGCCTTCAACTTCTGCAGAAACTTTCTCTTTGTCGACGAAAAGATAGCCACCGAAGTTTGTGATCAACAGATAAGCCACAAAGACAGGAGTGCACTGGATGTCCGAGCCACGTAGATTGAGCGCCCAGACGATTTCGTCAAGCGCAGAGATGAAAAGACCATCGGTCCTGTCCTTCAGGCAAGCTTTCCTGATACGGTCAAGCCTCTCTCCGGTCGCTTCTCCTGCATAAGCCTCAGGATAGATCTCTATCGGATTCTGTGGCAGCGATGGCCGGTTGTCCCAGAGAGGCGTGATGAGATCTTTGTCGATGGAAGTAAAGCCTCTTGCTGCTCCAAAGAGGACTCTGTAGTCGCCTGCGATGACAGCTGCATTGTGTGACTCTTGATAGCTAGTCAGCCACTCGCTGACGGTCGGTACGCCAGGGACCTTCATCTTCATCAGTTCGACGGAGGTGTCCTGCAGCTGTGCTGCTCCGCTGATGAAGAAACGCGAATCTGTCCAGAGTAGCGCTTCTTCTTGAGTTACGATAAGGGTGGCCACCTCGCCTTTGAATCCACAGATCCAGCGGATTACCTGCCAGTGATCAGGCAGATACTCAGACTGATGAGGATCGCTATTCTCGATCACATAGGCGTCGATGCCCGCTTCTGCCATCCTCTTGCGAAGCTGCGAAAGTCTTTCTATTGCTTGATTCATTATTCTATTTTAAAGAGGGTTGAAGATCAAAGATTTGCGTCGGAGTGACATGAGAAAAGCATGTCGACTTGACAAATACGCTGCAAAAGTAAAGAAAAATTTCTTCAAAAGCAAGAAAACGGCTCTTTATCAACAGTTTTTTATCCAATAATTTGGAAAATTCGGTAGAAATGAATACCTTTGCACTCGCTTATCAAAGTGGTAAGCAACCGATGAGCTCAAGGCCATTAGAAATGGAGATGTAAAAAAGGGGGCCGGGCGATTCGGATTATTAAAAAACCCGTACATTATGATTATTGTACCAGTTAAGGAAGGCGAGAACATTGAAAAGTGCCTGAAGAAGTTCAAGCGCAAGTTCGAGAAGACCGGCGTGATCAAGGAACTCCGTCGTCGTCAGCAGTTCGACGCACCATCACAGGTTAAGCGTGTCAAGATGGAGCGTGCTATCTATGTTCAGCACCTTCAGGAGTCTGCAGCAGAGTAATTTGTTGCTTACTTCAGGTGGAAACACCAAGTTTTAGAAATGGGGATTAGAAGCCGATGGCATCTGATCCCTTTCTTTTTGTGACTACTGATCCCTTTCCGTTCTTTATAAATTATAAATGTGGCAAGCATATCTGCTATTTTTCGCAAAAATATGTAAATTGGAGATTGTAAAACGTTAAATAATGTTCAATTGTGAAGAGAGGAAACAAGAAAACTTCAATAAAAGTGCCATAAATCGAAAATAATCACTAAATTTGCACCCTGAAAATTAGTGTTTAGACATAAGAATTAATGAAAGAAGTATCTGTTAACCCCGATTTTTTATTTGAGGTAAGTTGGGAGGTATGTAATAAGGTAGGTGGCATCTATGCGGTTCTCTCTACTAAAGCTGCCACACTCAAAAAACAGTTTGGAGACAATCTCGTTTTTGTAGGTCCAGATCTTTGGGAGGAGCAGGAGTCACCATTCTTTGACTCTACTTCTGCTTCTTCTGATCTTCAGTTGTGGGCTCAGAAAGCTGCTGCTGAGGGTTTGAAGGTTCGCGTCGGCCGCTGGAAGGTACCAGGCGAGCCTCAGGTAGTCCTTGTCGATTTCCGTCCTTTCTATAGCTGCAAGAATGCATTCTTCGGTCAGATGTGGGAGTGGTACGGTGTCAATTCCATCGCTGCTTACGGCGATTATGACGAGGGATGTACATTTGCACACGCATCTGCTGTAGTTATTGAGAGTCTCTTCAAGCATGTCTGCCCATTGCGCAGCCACGCCATCGCACACTTCAACGAGTGGACCACCGGTATGGGTGTCCTTTATCTGAAGCATCAGGTTCCAGCTATCGCAACCGTATTTACTACCCACGCTACTTGCGTCGGTCGTAGCATCTGTGGCAACAACAAGCCACTCTACGACTATCTCCAGGGCTATTTCGGCGATCAGATGGCCGATGAGCTCAACATGACCAGCAAGCACTCTGTCGAGAAGCGCGCTGCTCTTGAGGCTGACTGCTTCACCACCGTGAGCGATATCACCGCTGCCGAGTGTACTCAGCTCCTTGAGCGTGAGCCAGTCGTTACTCCTAATGGTTTCGAAGGCGACTTCGTACCAAAGGGTACCGCCTTCAGCCGTGAGCGTCGCATCAGCCGTCAGGCTTTCTCAAAGGTTGTTGAGAGCCTCACTGGCAAGGCACCTGCCGACAATGCACTCTTCATCGGTACCGCTGGCCGCTGTGAGTTCAAGAACAAGGGCCTCGACGTCTTCCTCGACGCTATGAGCCGCCTGCGAGAGCAGAATCTCGACCGTGAGATCGTCGCATTCATCATGGTTCCTGGCTGGGTAGCCGAGCCACGTGCCGACGTCCTTGCCCGCTACAATGGCAACACTCCTTGCGAGGGTGCTTTGAGCGATGCAGTGTTCACGCACGCAGTACATAATTATTTTGAGGACGTCATCCTCAACCGCATCCACCAGCTCGGTTTCCAGAACAAGGCTGAGGATAAGGTCAAGGTTGTCTACATCCCATGCTATCTCAATGGCGATGACGGCTTGCTCAACCGCAGCTACTACATGATGCTTGCAGGTCTCGACCTCAGCATCTATCCAAGCTACTACGAGCCATGGGGCTACACCCCGATGGAGTCGTGCGCCTTTGGTGTCCCAACCATCACCACCAGCCTCTCAGGCTTCGGTATGTGGTGCCAGGGCTTAGGCAAGGATACCGACATCCTCGATGCCGTAGCAGTCGTTCCACGTGGCGATGCTAACTATGCAGAGGTAGTAACTGCTATCTCAAATCTTGTGAAGCGCTTCGCTGAGGTTCCTCAGGTCGAGGTCAAGGCCATCCGTCAGGAGGCTCGCCGTCTCTCTACACGTGCTGGCTGGCACAACTTCATCAAGTACTATAACAAGGCATACGAGCAGGCTTTGGCCAAGGCCATCGCCCGCACAGGTTATTAAGCATATTTTTATTTACACATTTTAAAATATATAGTTATGAAAGTTCAGGTTTGTAATACCAACGCTCCAGTATGGCGTGATATTACCGTAAAGTCAAACCTTCCTGCTGAGCTCGAAGGCTTGTACACTGTTGCACGCAACCTCTGGTGGTCATGGGATACCAACGCTCGTGAGCTCTGGCGTCAGCTCGACATCGAGCTCTGGCGTGCTACCGGCCACAACCCAGTGGCTATGCTCGAGAACATGTCTCTCGACAAGCTCAACGCAGTTGTTGCTGACAAGAAGCTCATGAAGATGGTTAACGATGTCGTTACCCGTTTCAATGCATACATGGCTGAGCCAGTTGACACCAAGCGTGCTTCTGTTGCTTACTTCTGTATGGAGTACGGCTTGACCGCTTGCTTGAAGATTTACTCTGGTGGTCTCGGCATCCTCGCTGGTGACTACGTAAAGGAGGCATCTGACTCTAACGTCAACTTCTGTGCAGTAGGTTTCCTCTATCGTTATGGTTACTTCACACAGACCCTCTCTGCTGATGGCAGCCAGGAGGCTAACTATGAGGCTCAGAACTTCAACCAGCTCCCTATCGAGGCAGTTAAGGCTGAGGATGGCGCACAGCTCGTTCTCGAGGTTCCTTACCACGATGGTATCACCGTATATGCTAAGATCTGGCAGGTTAACGTTGGCCGTGTCAAGCTCTATCTCCTTGATACTGACTTCGACAAGAACTCTGAGTACGATCGCTCTATCACCCACCAGCTCTATGGTGGCGACTGGGAGAACCGTATCAAGCAGGAGTATCTCCTTGGCGTCGGTGGCGTAATGTTGCTCGATCGCCTTGGCATCAAGAAGGACGTTTACCACGCTAACGAGGGTCACGCTGCATTGATGAATGCACAGCGTCTTGCTGACCTCATCGCTCGTGAAGGTCTTAAGTTCAATGAGGCTCTTGAGGTTGTTCGCTCAAGCTCTCTCTACACCTGCCACACTCCAGTACCTGCAGGTCACGACTACTTCGAGGAGGGTCTCTTCTACAAGTATATGAGCCACTTTGCTGGCAAGCTCGGCATCAGCTGGGATGACTTCATGAACATGGGTCGCGAGACTCCAGGCGAGGGCAAGTTCTCTATGTCTGTATTCTGTCTCAACACCTGCCAGGAGGCTAACGGTGTATCTTGGCTCCACGGTGCAGTTTCACGCAACATGTTCCAGCCAGTATGGAAGGGTTATTCACCAGACGAGCTCCACGTAAGCTACGTTACCAACGGTGTTCACCACCCATCATGGGCAGCTTCAGAGTGGAAGGCCTTCTACACCAAGCTCTTCGGCGAGGGTTACTACGCTAACCAGACCTCAGAGGAGATGTGGAAGAAGATCTACGAGGCAGACAACGAGGAGATCTGGAAGATCCGTAAGGGTCTTAAGGCTAAGCTCTTCAACTTCATCAAGGAAGAGGTTGCTGCTAACCTCCGTAAGAAGCAGGAGAACCCAGCTAAGATCATCCAGGCAGTCAACGCTCTCAACCCAGAGGCATTGACTATCGGTTTCGCTCGTCGTTTCGCTACTTACAAGCGTGCACACCTGCTCTTCACCGACCTTGATCGTCTTGCTAAGATCGTCAACAACCCAGATCGTCCAGTACAGTTCATCTTCGCTGGTAAGGCTCACCCAGCTGACGGTGGTGGCCAGGGCCTCATCCGTCGCATCGTTGAGATCTCACGCATGCCACAGTTCATCGGCAAGGTTATCTTCGTTGAGAACTATGATATGGATGTTGCAAAGCGCCTCGTTTCTGGTGTTGATATCTGGATGAATACTCCTACCCGTCCACTCGAGGCATCAGGTACCTCAGGCGAGAAGGCTATCCAGAACGGTGTCCTCAACCTTTCAGTCCTTGACGGCTGGTGGTATGAGGGTTACAAGGAGGGCGCAGGTTGGGCTCTTACCGACAAGCGTACCTTCCAGAACCAGGCTCTTCAGGATCAGCTCGATGCTGAGACCATCTACAACATGCTCGAGACCGAGATCGTTCCTCTCTACTTCAACAAGAACCGCAAGGGCTACTCTTCAGAGTGGGTTGAGGCTATCAAGGACTGTCTCGCTAAGATC
>JAZRXZ010000087.1:0-2260 GCA_045600445.1 Bacteroidales bacterium
ACATCGCAGATTATCTCATTGCCCATATACATGTCTCTCAATAATTCGACAATCTTCTCGCTGCTGTAACCGTTTCTTTTGTAATTTGACACGACATCTTCTTCGAAGCGGTCGACCGCGTAGGCCGGATTGAGCGGCTTCGATTCATCTGTGTTCCCGTTGATTCCAGGAAGATACTCTATGCCACCCCAGAAGCCTCTATTTCCAGAAGAAGCCTCATAACTGCCGTCATTGTGATTCAAGGACACTCTGAGGTCCCCGATGCCGGCATAACTGTACTTGTCGCCATCAGACTCGGAGACGGTGTACCTGTAATTCGTCTTGGGCGGATTATAGACGTATGGCCCTTTCCAAAGTGTGATGTCTTCTGTCACGATGACCTTCACCATGACAGTCTTTTCTCCATCGGAGGCGGTTACTATTGTAGTGCCGACATTATTGCCGGCGATGGTGATATTAAAACTGTTCTTGACCTTGATGGCCGCTATGTTGCCGTCCCCCGATTCGACCGAGTTGATCTTCTCCAATTCCTTCGGAGTCCAGACATATGTTTTGCCCTTGTTGATCTTAATTACAAGGTCTGACATGACAGCATCCTTCTGAGCATACACGCAGATGCCCATCAAAATCATGATAATGGTTGATATGATTTTCTTCATTTCCCTTCTATTTCTTCAAATCTGTGCTTCCAATATTCTTCAGGTATGCCATTTTCCAGCTTCTGCCAGCTGCGTGCATCATAGACATCGTTGTTCCCCTCGGGCCTGACTCCGATAAAGTAAGGCTGCTCATTCAGCCATCCTTCATAGATGAAGCCGGTGATCTGTTTGAAATTCCGGTCGAAGACAGCCTTCAGCTTTGTTTTGGCATCCGTCACTACATAGAATTCGTAAGTGCCTGACTCGAGATTATACTTGAACGGCTCTATCTCCTTGTATATCTGTGGTATGACTATCTTCCCGCCGAGGTCGGCAACACCCCATCGACTGTCATTGCCGTTGTTGTCGATGATTACAAAAGATGCGGAATTGCCCCTGTTTACAATATCGTACTTGCAGTCCAGCACCAAGGAACCGTCATAACGGATAAGACCCTGCTTGCGGTTACGGCAATCGATAGTTGTCAGCATCTTAACGTCCGGATGAGCCTCAAGGTGGTTGTATATGAATGGGACAACCACTTCGCCTGCGGAATTGATGACTCCATACTTCGAATTCGGAGTCCTGTACTCCTTGTAAATCCCGACAGCCCAGCAGCCGTGGTCAATGTACTCGGCACCATAGTAAAGCCGGCCTCCAGCGGAGTGGCTGCGGGCCTCTTCTATCAGGGCTTCAGCATTACCTGAGCCGCTCGATTGCGAACTGTAACGGTTGATGTACTCCTGGTACATGGCAATGTTTTCATCAAGGCTCTTGAGAATCTCGCGGGATGCCTCGTCTGTCTTTCCGACATACTGCTGTCTGGACTTCGTCAACGATTCCAAGGATTTCTTCCATTGCTTGATTTCGTCCGAGATGTATTCGTTTACCCCAAAAGAATTGATTCTGGTCATAAGGCTCTGGCCCGCCTCTGATGCCAGGAACTCTTCCGTCATCAAAGCGCTCGGGCCATGGCTTCCCTCATATTCGGTTCCGGTAGCGATGACTGCCAGATTGATTTCGATGTTAGCCTGGGCATACGCGCTTATCGAGATAAGAGCAGGTACTATTACAAGTACCGCTGATTTTATCAATCGTTTCATTGTTCTTCTTCCTTGACTAGTTTTATCCATTTCTTATTCTGCCTCGCCCATGTCTCCCAGCCGTTCAGCGGATGGCTGCTCCAGACGACCTGGCGGTAGAGCCTGACAACGGGTGTACCATCCAAAGTGTCAAGCTGGATCTCGGAATACATCTCCGGAGTTTCCGCCTCGTGTGTGAGAATGTTCCATATCGCACCGCGTGCGCTCCGCGATTCAGTCAGACGGTAGGCGAACACGTGTGTGCTGTCGATATGGGTGTCAATGGTAAGTTCGTCCATATCCTTGAAACGAACTTTATCCTGGGCATGCAGCTGACTGAAAATCAAACATGCCATGACAGCTACCATGGCATGTACAAAACGCTTTCTATTCATTGATAGGATTTGGTACGTCTCTCAAAGCCAAGGCCTGACGAAGATACTGAAGGGCGACTTCCATATCCTGTCCGGGTGCCGGATTACCCATCTGCTCCATGGCTTCCGCCAGCTGACGATTGTACAACAGATAATCCGTCTTGAG
>JAZRXZ010000088.1:0-1441 GCA_045600445.1 Bacteroidales bacterium
TACTCGAGCATGAAGCCTGAACCGCCGTGGATCTGGATACAGTCGTAAGAGTTCTGGTTAGCATACTCTGAGTTCATACCCTTAGCAAGTGGGGTGAATGAGTCAGCGAGCTTAGAGAACTTCTTGAGCTCCTGCTTCTCCTCTGGGGTAAGCTTGCGCTCACGTTCGATGTCCTCGAGGCACTTGTAAACGTCAACGTAACGAGCTGTCTGGTAAAGGAGTGCACGACCAGCGTCGAGCTTAGCCTTCATGATAGCGAGCATGTCGTAAACTGCAGGGAAGTCGATGATAGCCTGGCCGAACTGCTTACGATCCTTAGCGTAAGCAAGACCCTCCTCGTAAGCAGCAGCAGAGATACCTACTGACTGAGCTGCGATACCGAGACGAGCACCGTTCATCAAAGCCATGACATACTTGATCAAACCAAGTTTGCGTGAACCACAGAGCTCAGCCTTAGCGTTCTTATAAACGAGCTCACAGGTTGGTGAACCGTGGATACCGAGCTTGTTCTCGATACGACGTACGTTCACGCCACCCTGACGCTTGTCATAGATGAACATTGAGAGGCCACGACCGTCCTTGGTACCCTCCTCCGAACGAGCAAGAACCAAGTGGATGTCTGAGTCACCGTTGGTAATGAAGCGCTTACAGCCGTTGAGCAACCAGCAACCCTCCTCCTCAGAGTAGGTAGCCTTGAGCATAACTGACTGGAGGTCTGAACCAGCATCTGGCTCGGTGAGATCCATTGACATGGTCTCGCCTGCACAAACACGTGGTACGAAGCGCTGACGCTGATCCTCGTCACCAAACTCATACAGGGTCTCGATACAATCCTGGAGTGACCAGATGTTCTCGAAGCCTGCATCAGCAGTAGCGATCATCTCGTTGATGACAGTGTAAGCGGTGTTAGGGAAGTTAAGACCGTTGTAGCGACGTGGCATGGTCACACCACAGAGGCCAGCCTTGACAGTAGCGTCGAGGTTCTCATAGGTCTTCGATGCATAGCGTACGCGACCATTCTCGCAGTGAGGGCCCTCAGCATCGACAGCCTCAGCATTAGGAGCGATGATGTTAGCGCAGATGTCGCCGGTAAGTTCACATACGCGATCGTATGAATCAAGTGCATCCTCAAGATCCTGAGGAGCATAATCATAAGCATCCTTATCAGCGAAGTTGCGCTCCTTGAGCTCAACGATGCGCTGCATCAAAGGGTTATTCTGAAGCTCGAACTTGAGCTCAGGATGGTCAGTATAGAAATTTGCCATTGTTATATTCTTTTTTACTTGCTATTCTTCTTATAATACTTGATCATCTTTGGAACAACCTCCTCAACGGTGCCGTTGATTACATAGTCAGCGATGGTGTTGATAGGAGCGTTTGGATCATTGTTGATCGAGATGATGATGCCAGAATCCTGCATACCAGCGATGTGCTGGATAGC
>JAZRXZ010000089.1:0-1410 GCA_045600445.1 Bacteroidales bacterium
CGTAAAGTGAAACATCGGTCGCATCTCCAGCGTTCCTTTTGAAATGCGAAATGCACGCTCCACAACCCAAAGACCATGATACTCGGCAATGACGCGCTCTGCGTCGAAATTCGTATTGGTAATGTAGCCCTTAAGTCCATCCCACTTGCAGTCCTCTGCTATCTTCTCTTCGCTGATGACGACCTCTATGTCCTTGCTGATTTCAAGAAACTTGTTGTAGCCACGCTTGTTCACCTGGTTCTTCGTAATGCGCCCGCTCTTGTAGGCTTTCTTCAATCGGGCAATTCCGCGATCACGGTTGTAGGCATCCTTCCTCGCACGTTTGTCTGAATAGCTGACGATAAGCCGTTCCCCGTTCGCACGCTTGTAGTTGTAGCAGGCCTTGTCAACCTTATCCAGTGATAGAATCCATTGCTTCACGCTTGCACTTTCACTCTTGATACGAGCGCCAAGGATATACTTGTAACCAGCTTCCTGAAGCAGACGCACGTTGTTCTTGTTCATTAACCCCGAGTCTGCCACTACAACAAAGTCGTCACCAAGCGTGAACCGTTGCTTGAAGTCATCTATCATCGGTATCATGGTGAAACCCTCGTACTGGCTGCCATTGAACAGAGAGTATGAAAGCGGATAGCCTCCTTCTGACACCAGCAGACCGAGTACGACCTGTGACTCTGCCGTCTTGCCATCCTTTGAAAAGCCAGGCTCACGCAGTACATCCGTATCTGCGGTCTCAAAGTAGAGCGTTGTCACATCATAGAACATCAAGCCAATCTTGCCACCGAATAGTTTCCGGGTGTGCTCCACACTGATCTGCTGCGCAAGTTCCATCTGGGTGTTGTAGAGTTTGTCCATGTAGCGGTAGATGTGGTTGAGGTCAACATCCTCGTCGTAATATGACTTCAGGTAATCCACGGTGGCAAGCTTACTCTTGGGCTGTGACACTCGTGCTATTACCAAATGACGCAGAATCTCATCGGGAATGCGGTTGAAGCCGATGCTGTCATAGACTTGGTCAAGCAAAAGCTGGGTGCCGTTTATCAACACATTATCGATATTCCTTAAGAAACGCTCCGTCTCCTCGACTTCCCTTCCCTTGCGGCCATCGAATTCTAGTTCTTGCTGGCCGCCATGAGTACGGAGCCATAGTTGAGCTTTATGGAACATATCATCGGCCTCTTCTGCCGACTTTGCCACTCCGAACTTTTTTACTTCGGTGAATTTACCATGTGATTTGCTCACAACAACAACACTGATTGTGCCTGAGCGATTCGTTTTCTTTCGTACAAACATGGTGCAAAGGTACTAAAAAAATGCCCTGCGTCACCCAAAGTCACCCAACTATTTTATGTAACTCCTTGATTTTCATTCTCCGCTATGTGATGGCGCAGAAAAGTGATGAAGTCAGGA
>JAZRXZ010000090.1:0-43686 GCA_045600445.1 Bacteroidales bacterium
TTCAAGGTCGTGGAAGACAAGTATTATAATAATCCAGAATCTGGAATACTTGCCGACCAGCTGATCGAATTTACAGGATACCTTACCCATAAGCGTTATCCTGAGGTCCTCCGCAGGATCGTATTCTATGACATCGAAAGCTCTCGACGCTTTGTCTTCTATACGAATAACCTGTCGGTCTCTGCTGAAGGAATCGCTCTCCTTTATAAATATAGATGGAGAGTCGAGCTTTTCTTCAAGTGGATCAAGCAGCATCTGCATGTCAAGGAGTTTTATGGGACCTCCGAGAATGCTGTCAGAATCCAGATCTATTGTGCTATCATCACCTATTGCCTGGTAGCCATCATTGAGCATGATATGCAGCTCAATATGGACATTTACTCTGTCATTCAGATTCTAAGTGCTTCGGCTATCGACAGAATCCCTTTGCGAGAACTATTTGAAAATAGCAAAATGTCAGAGGCAGAGGGTGTATATGATGGTGGTCAGTACTTAATTGAATTTTAATCGGACACTAGTGAAAGCTTTCATTTTCTTAATGAGAGCACGGCGCAGGTTATTCTCAGGTTTTGCCTCTTTGCCAGTAATAAACTCCATTACATACTGATCGCGAAACACTCGTTCAGCCTCAGGTGCAATTTCTCTCAGCAGTGGTGAGAGTTTTGGTTGACTCACATGGGTACGTTCATAAAGAGCAGAATCTATCTGGCGATCAAGCTGACGTTTTGACAGTCGTTCTTGCAAGCAAAGATTGAGATAAAACTCTTTCTCCTTGATACTCTTTGCACGAGACAATATGATACAATTATTCGTCCAGCTGATTTGTCTCACCAGTGGCGAGAGTTTTTCCGAATCTTCTATGTATGTCTCATAGAATTGCTTCATACGCCACAAATTCTTATCAGAGAAACCCTTGATATCAGGAAAGTTTCTACTTATATGATCCGCAAGCTGACGTACTACACCATCGCCCCACTCGGCGCTTGCTATTTTTTGAGACAGATATTCTCCTACTTTCCAATATAGGTCAATAAGGGCCGTATTGGCTATGCGAATGACTTGCTGACGAGTTGTCTGTATCAAACGCACAACCTCAGCAAAATCTTCGTTATGAAGTTGCTCAGGGTGGAGATTAGAATCTTCTATATGTCCTTTTTGAATAATCATGTTAATCCGTATATTTCACTATCAATAGACTTCAACCCTTACAAATAGGGGCAAAAACAAAGCATTTATGCGAACTCATTCTTGAACGGCACAAAGCACCTCTGCCCGATAATCGCAAACTCAAACATCTTGTACTTATCTCGGAACTCATCCTCCTCAATAACCTCATGGAAGAGCTTTGCCACATCCGCAGGAGGATTGCCGTATGCTCCGCATCCAAGAGCTCCGAGGACGAGGCTGTCATGGCCATGCTTCAAACCGATGCGGAGGATGGTGCGGATCTTGTCGCGTGTCTGATCTTTATCGGCTTCAGTCAAGTGTCCTGTTGGGGTTAGGACAGGCTCTTTGATGGCTGCTACCGTGATGAAGGACATCGGGAAAGGTTTCTGGAAAAGCTCTCCATTGGTGGCACGGAAAACGGTGGCTCCAGGGGTATAGATGCCTCCGAAGTGATAGTCAAGATGCTCTTTATAATGTGGAGTCTTCTTCAGATCTATCGGTTCTGGCTTGGTAGCAAACATATCTGGCTTGCCGCCATGTGCGAACTGATAAAGAGAGCGAAAGAGATTCGTGCGGCGGAAGATGCTTTCTTCCTGAGCACGAGAGCCTTGTACGACTCCACCGCCAGGGCTCCAGCTGCTTGCCAGATTAAGTACCGCAGGATTATAGCCTCGCTCCAACAGGCCCTTGGCAGCTACAAGACAGTCCTGCTCGATGACCTTGACCGATGTAATACCTTCGTAATCAGTCTCACTAGCTTTTGGCAATTCCTGCTGATAGAGGACAGAGCCCTCTCGCATCGGCTTATCATCTGGCAACTCTACCAGGACTCCTGTCTTGGTCTCGTACGCGCCACTCTCTACAATCTCAACAGTATCTGCAAAAATCTTTTGCAATAAAGGACGCAACTCCTGAGTAGTACGAACTGCTGGCAATGGTTTCTCTTTGAAGATTTTCGTCATAGGCTTTATTTCATTAGTAGGTTTGACATCTTTTGCAACGGGGGCAGGCTTTGCGGTCTTTGCTCCTCTTACACTTTTAGATGTCGAAACACGTGCTAATGTAAACTTTTCTGCCTGTTCTTTCCACTCCTTACGCTCTTCAGCGGTCAATCGCGCAACAATGTATCGCACAATCAGAGCCGCAGCGCTCAATGGCTTCTTCGTATTTTCAATATCAGAATTAATGTCATTATCGAGCAAAACAACAGCATAAGTCTCACTATATTCACGAAGCTTTCTGACAAGGTTGGCACAACGATTCTCCAGCACCCACTCGTATGTCGGAATCAGGATCTGCTTTCTTGCCTCGATTTCTGTCAGAAGTTCTTTCGACTCCATACCTTTCTGATACCCGAGACAAGCACCGAGCTTCTTACCCGAACGCTTTAATCCCTTCATGCTCATGATACGCATTGGTTTCTGAGAAACTCCTTCGTGCTCAAATACTTTCAAGCCTTGCCAGATACCCTCCACTGATTCAGAGAAATATTCAGCACTAAATGGCACAGGAATACCTCCATGAGGATAAAGAGGGCTCAGCTTAATCCAACCTCCCTCTCCTTGATTGGTCATATCTATGATGATAACATCTGGATATTCCAGGTTAATGGCTTCCAACGACTTCTTTGTGCTTTCCACTACAATCATAGCGTCATTATTTATAAATTGTGTTTATCATTCCCGCTTGTCGCTGCAGTGATAATCTAATTTTTGGTAGTAGTCAGTGAGGTAAGGGAGGCGCTGCAGGAACTGGTCGTAGTTGCGTGCAGCCTCAGGCATCCACTGCGCTTCGCTGATGGCAGCGAGGCGAGGGAGGAGCATCCACTCGGCGTTCTGCGGAGAGGTGATGTACTCGGCCCAGAGATTGACCTGGCAGCCGAGGATGAAGCGAGACTCCTCAGGGGTCAGCTCCTTAGGAACGACAGGGATAGCGTAGGTCTTGCTCAATGGGACGTAGGCGTCGAAGCTGAAAGGCTCGTGGTCGCGATCCTTGCTCTGATAGAAGTTGAGGTAGCAGTAGCTGGTAGGGGTCATCACGACTTCGTGGCCGGTGCGAGCGGCGGCAATGCCACCTTCCAGGCCACGCCACGACATAATGGCAGCGTTGTCGCTCACGCCACCGTCGAGGATCTCGTCCCATCCAATCATCACACGGCCATGGGCATTGAGGAAGAGCTCGGCTTCGTGCATCAGCCACGATTGCAACTGATTCTCAGCGATGAGGCCGTCATGGCTATGGAGGCCAAGCTCGGTGATTTTGGCCTGACACTTAGGACATTGCTCCCAGCGGACCTTCGGACACTCATCGCCTCCGAGATGGATCATGGTCGATGGGAAGACGTCGATCAGCTCAGCCAGGACATCCTTGATAAACTCCAAGGTCTTCGGATTGCCCGCGCAAAGCACGTCGTCGGAGACTCCCCACATATTCCAGGTCTGGTAAGGACCGCTGGTGCAGCCGAGCTCCGGATAGCTGGCCAAGGCTGCCACCATGTGACCAGGCAGGTCGACCTCTGGCACCACGGTGATGTGGCGCTCAGCTGCATAGCGGACGATGTCGCGACACTCCTCCTGTGTGTAGTAGCCGCCGTAAGGAGTATCGTCGAAGATAGGCAGGTTATGCCCGACGACGGTGTTGGCACGACGCGCTCCGACCTCGGTGAGGAGCGGGTATTTCTTGACTTCGAAGCGCCAGCCCTGATCGTCGGTGATGTGCCAGTGCAGACGGTTGCAGCCGTGCAGGGCAATAATGTCGATGTACTTCTTGAGCCACTCGGTAGGGAAGTAATGACGCGAGCAGTCGATGTGCACGCCACGGTAGGAGAACTCAGGGCCGTCCTTGATCGTTACATAAGGCAGCTCGTAGCTCTCGGTGATTTCTTGCAGCGATGTCTCCTTGAGCTGTAGCGACTTACGCAATGTCTGCTCGGCATAGAAGAGCCCCGCCTCGGTCTTGGCCGTGATGTCGATACCCTTCTTATTGACCTGAATCTCGTAAGCGTCGTCAGGGACAGGGAACGACGCCCAGCGCTTGGCTGAGGCATCGAGGTGTTTGTGGATAGCGGTCGCAGCGTTCTGCGCATTGAGCACAAAGACACCATCCTGCTGACTGATATTGCGAGGCAGCGGGATGGTATGATAGTTGGCCACCGTCTGCGCAGAGGCGAGGGTGGCCAAACAAGAAACTAAAAGAATAAAGAGTTTTTTCATGCAAAGGGATAAGGGGAGTGAAGAATGGATCAGAATCCCTCGATACCACGATCGGCGGCAGGGTAGTCGATAGAGAAGTGGAGGCCGCGGCTCTCCTTGCGCTCCATGGCCTGACGCATGATGATGTAGCCGGTATTGATCATGTTGCGAAGCTCGCAGATATCCATGTTGACCTTCGAGCGGAGGAAGAGCTTCTCGGTCTCCTCGTAGAGGTTGTCGAGGCGAGTCCAGGCGCGCTTGAGTCGGAGGTTCGAGCGGACGATACCCACGTAGGTCTGCATGATCTGCTGCACCTCGGTCTTCGAGTCGCTGATGAGGTAGAGCTCCTCGTGTGGCACGGTGCCGGTGTCGATCCAATCCGGAATGTCCTCACGGTAAGTGAGTTCGGCGATGCGAGGGATCGAGTGCTTGGCAGCGAGGTCGGCATAGACGACAGCCTCGATGAGCGAGTTGCTGGCCAGACGGTTACCACCGTGGAGTCCGGTGCAAGAGCACTCGCCAGCGGCATAGAGGCGGTTGATGCTCGACTGACCATCGTAGTCGACGAGGATGCCGCCACACATATAGTGATGGCATGGGACAACAGGGATAGGCTCCTTAGTGATGTCGACACCGATGCTGAGACACTTCTTATAGATGTTCGGGAAGTGGTGCTTGGTCTCCTCAGGATCCTTGTGAGTGACGTCGAGGAAGACGTGGTCAGTGCCGTTGAGCTTCATCTCGTTGAAGATGGCACGAGCCGTGATGTCGCGTGGAGCCAGCGAGAGACGTGGGTCATACTTGTGCATGAACTCCGAGCCGTCGAGGTTGCGGAGGATGCCGCCGTAGCCGCGCATGGCCTCGGTGATGAGGAAGTTCTGATGATCGCCCTGGTGATAGAGCGCGGTAGGGTGGAACTGTACGAACTCCATGTCCTTGACCGTACCCTTGGCGCGATAGACCATGGCCACGCCGTCGCCGGTAGCGATAGGTGGGTTGGTGGTGGTGCTATAGACCTGGCCGACACCGCCCGTAGCCATCATGGTGACCTTGGCCAGATAGGTGTCGATGGCACCAGTAGCCTCATCGAGGACGTAGGCACCGTAGCACTCGATGTCTGGGGTGCGACGCGTAACCTCCTGACCCAGATGGTGCTGTGTAAGGATCTCGATGGCGAAATGACGCTCGAGGACGTCGATGTTAGGATGCTTCTTCACCGCTTCGATGAGCGCGCATTGGATAGCGTGGCCCGTGTTGTCGGCATGATGCAGGATACGGAACTCAGAGTGTCCACCCTCACGATGCAGGTCGAACTCACCATTCTCCTTGCGGTCAAAGTCGACACCCCACTTCACCAGCTCGGCAATCTGCGAAGGCGCATTGCGCACCACCAGCTCTACGGCCTGAGGGTCAGAGAGCCAGTCGCCAGCCACCATGGTGTCGTGGATGTGTTTCTCAAAGTTATCGACAGTCATGTCTGTCACCGAAGAGACGCCGCCCTGAGCCAAATCGGTGTTCGACTCCTGCAGCTCGCTCTTACAGATCAGCGCCACCTTGCCTGCATCAGCCACCTTGAGGGCGTAGCTCATACCTGCGATGCCGGTACCGATCACTAAGAAATCGTATTTCTTTTGCACTATGATTAGATTTACAGTTTACGAATTTATCAAGTAACTATTCGAAGAAAAAATAGTCGCTGCACTCATAAAGAGCACGCTGCAAATTTAATTATTTTTTAAATAGGTTGGAACATAGAGACACCTTTTTTATTGAAAATTACACAACGAAGAATGATTTTTGCTATTTCTCCCCGTTTTTGTTTGGTATTGTCAGGTGTTTTGTATATCTTTGCACACTCTAAAACGGGATGTAAGCGTTTCGAAGCAACTCGTAATTCGTAAGAACAAGTTGATGCTGACACCACGTAATTAGTAATTTGTAATTAGTAATTTGTAAAAATATGTCACTTAAGTGTGGTATCGTCGGATTGCCAAACGTCGGCAAGTCCACCCTCTTCAACTGTCTCTCCAGCTCAAAGGCGCAGGCAGCTAACTTCCCATTCTGTACCATCGACCCACAGGTAGGTATCATCACCGTACCTGATGAACGTCTCAATAAGTTGGCCGAGATTGTGCATCCTGGCCGTATCGTCCCAGCTACTGTCGAGATCGTCGACATTGCCGGCCTCGTGAAGGGTGCCTCTAAGGGAGAGGGCCTGGGCAATAAGTTCCTGGCTAACATCCGTGAGACCGATGCGATCATCCACGTACTCCGTTGCTTCGACGACGGTAATGTGGTGCATGTCGATGGCAGCGTTGATCCAGTGCGCGACAAGGAGATCATCGACACCGAGCTGCAGCTCAAGGACCTCGAGACCATCGAGACCCGTCTGCCAAAGGTGGCCAAGCTCGCTCAGGTGGGTATGGACAAGGACGCCAAGGTGCAGTTCTCGCTGATGAGCCGCATCAAGGAGGCGCTCGTGCAGGGCAAGTCGGCTCGTACCGTGCAGCCAGAGTCGCCAGAGGAGGAGAAGGCTTATCGCGACCTCTTCCTCCTGACTTCCAAGCCAATCCTCTATGTCTGCAATGTCGATGAGGCTTCGGCTAAGGATGGCAATGCTTACGTCGAGCAGGTTCGCGAGGCTGTGAAGGATGAGGATGCTGAGGTACTGGTTATCTCGGCCAAGATCGAGTCAGAGATCGCTGAACTTGAGACTTTCGATGAGCGTCAGATGTTCCTCGAGGAGCTCGGACTTACTGAGAGCGGTGTCAACCGACTGATCCACTCGGCATACGATCTCCTTGGCCTTCAGACCTATATCACCGCTGGCCCGATGGAGGTGAAGGCGTGGACATACGTCAAGGGCATGAAGGCTCCACAGTGTGCAGGTATCATCCACGGTGACTTCGAGAAGGGCTTCATCCGCGCTCAGGTCATCAAGTACGAGGACTATCTCCAGTATGGATCAGAGGCTGCAGTCAAGGAGGCTGGTAAGCTCGGAATCGAAGGCAAGGACTATGTGGTGCAGGATGGTGATATTATGCACTTCCTGTTTAATGTATAAAACTGCATAAGCAGAAAATAAAAATTATCGCCACTCTCACTGATACTTGTGAGGGTGGCGATAATTTTATTATTTTCGATTTAGAACAGCGACTCAGGATCGCTCGGTTCTTCTGTTTCAGTGTCTTCTGACTCGTCTGCTTCCTCGACAGGCTCTGGCTGACGGAGAGGTTCGAGCTCCTCGATGAGCGCCACCTTGTATGGGGTGATGCGCTTGCCCTTGGTGTTCATGCTGCGGACAGGGATGAACTCTTCGGCTTCGATCTCAAGTGCTGGACGGAAGTCGTCTGGCTTGCCGAGGGTGACACGGAAGCGAGGGAAGGCGACGGACGAGAAGAGCGGCTGGCCCTGGCGGCGAGCGTCGATAGAGAGCTTGTTGCCATCGACCACGGTAGCCATCTGGAAGCGATCAGCATCGCCCACGAAATTCTGCTTGGTGACCTTGGCTTCGAGGAGGCTGCGCTTGAGGTTGTAGCACTTGTTCTCGTTGTCCCAGAGGATGAAGGTCCAGACCTTCTGTGGGTCGTACTTCTCGACAATCATCACGTTCGGCTCATAGTGGTTGTTTTCGTCGAAGGTGGTGATGTAGTAGTCGTAGTTGTCGAGGACGATAAGCACGCGATCATCGCTCAGGAACTCGCCGAGGAAGCGGCCCTGCTTGTTGTAGTTGATGCGCTGCACGTCCGGATCCCACCATACGGGTCGGCCACCGAGCGTAGAACCGCCATCGGCCGTCTTGGTGATCTTCTGCACATCGGCCTTGGTGAGGAGGTTGCCCTTCACGCCACGGCCCTTGATCGGCGTCTCGGCAAAGTCACGGTCGAAGTTGATGACCTTCGAGCCACGGAGCTTCGACTTGATGAAGACCTTGATGGTCTCGGCCTCGCCATTGGCATTGGCGCTGAAATAGACAATTTTTGATCCTTCCTTGCCCTGCGTGATGTCGTAGACCTTGTCGCGCATGATAGAGGTGATGGGGAAGCGCTTGATCATGTGCGGACCACCCTTGCCGTCGCGATAGACGACGTTGTAGATGGTGCGCGAGTCGTTCTTGCGATAGACGGCCAGGTGCTGGATGTCCTTGCCGATGTAGACCTTCGAGTCGACCTTCACGACCTTGTACTGGCCATTCTTGTAGATGACGAGGATCTCGTCGATCTCTGAGCAGTTGCAGACAAACTCGCTCTCCGACTGCTTGAGACCGGTGCCCATGAAGCCCTCGGTGTAGTTGACATAGAGCTTCTGGTTGCTCTCGATGACCTTGGTAGCGTCGACCGAGTTGAAGTTGCGGATCTCGGTGAGGCGTGGGTGGTCAGCGCCGTACTTCTCCTTGAGGTGCTCGAACCACTTAATGGCATACTCGGTGAGGTGGCGGAGGTTCTTCTCCACCTCCTTGATCTTCTTGCGCGTCTGCACCAGGTCGTCCTCGGCCTTCTGGCTGTTGAACTTATGGATGCGCGACATCTTGATGTCCTCGAGGCGCAACAGGTCGTCACGGGTCACCTCGCGTACGAAATCCTTCTTATATGGCTCCAAGCGGAGGTCGATGTGTGCGAGAGCGGTATCGAGATCCTTAGCCTGCTCGTACTCCTTATCCTTATAGATACGCTCCTCGATGAAGATCTTTTCGAGCGAGCAGGTCATGAGGTGCTCCAGGAGTTCGCCACGGGTCACCTCGAGTTCCTGACGGAGGAGGTCCTTGGTGTTCTCGGCCGAGCGGCGCAATACCTCGCTGACGCTGAGGAAGTGCGGCTTCTTGTCGTCAATGACACAGCAGTTGGGCGAAATCGAGATCTCGCAGTCGGTGAAGGCATAGAGCGCGTCGATGGTCTTGTCGGACGAGACGCCTGGCATGAGGTGCACGACGATCTCGGCCTTCGAAGCAGTGAAATCGTCGAACGACTTGATCTTGATCTTGCCTTTCTCGATGGCTTTCTTGATACTCTCAAGGAGCGAATCGGTAGTCTTGCCGTATGGGACGTCGGTGATGCGGAGCGTCTTCTGATCGATCTTGTCGATGCGGCTGCGCACCTTGACCACGCCGCCTCGCATACCGTCATGATACTTGGCCACGTCGATGAGGCCACCGGTCGGGAAGTCTGGATAGAGCTCGAACTCCTCGCCCTTGAGACAGGCGATGGAAGCGTCGAGCAGCTCGTTGATGTTATGAGGCAGGATCTTCGACGAAAGACCTACGGCAATACCCTCAACGCCCTGAGCCAGAAGCAGTGGGAACTTGATAGGCAGGTTGATAGGCTCCTTCTTGCGGCCATCGTAAGAGAGCTGCCAAGGGGTGATCTTGTTGTTGTAGACGACTTCGAGCGCGAACTTCGAGAGACGTGCCTCGATGTAACGGGGAGCCGCAGCAGAGTCGCCGGTGAGGATGTTACCCCAGTTGCCCTGACAGTCGATGAGCAGGTCTTTCTGTCCCATCTGCACGAGCGCATCGCCGATAGAAGCATCGCCGTGAGGGTGGTACTGCATGGTCTGACCCACGATGTTGGCCACCTTATTATATCGGCCATCGTCGATGACCTTCATGGCGTGCAGGATGCGTCGCTGCACAGGCTTGAGGCCGTCGGCCAGGTGTGGCACGGCACGCTCAAGGATGACGTAGGAAGCATAGTCGAGGAACCAGTTCTGATACATGCCACCCAAGTGGTGTATCTTGTCCTCGCCCGCTTCGTCATCGTTGTGCGGCATGTAACCATTGCCCCCGGCAGTGGCTTCTTCGGTGTCTTCGGTATCGGTGTCAGAGGTATCGCTGACTTCCTCATCGGAAATCAGTTCGTCATCCTTCTGTTCGTCGTCTTTGATCATTGTGGTTTAGAAAAAGTAAGTAAAACTGATGCGATGAACACCTGACTTATAGTCTTCGTCGAACTGGTCTTTCTTCTCGCTGAACTTACCCTCATAAGTCTTTGAGAGAGGGAAAGAATAGCTGTAGGCTGCCTGCAGATGCTTGAGCAGGATCACACCGCCACCCAGGTCATAGCGCCAGACGAGATCTTTGGTCGTGATCTTGTCCTGATAGGACTTATCGATCTTTGAAAGGGTCAAGCCTGCCTGTGGACCGGTGAAGATGAATGGGACAACCACCCAGTTAGCCCCAGGAATACTCAGGTCATAGCGCAGGTGAAGTGGGAGGGCCAGATATTTGAGTTTCTCTGTGTCTGTTGTCAGAGTTCCTGCATTAGTTGTCTCGACAGGGACAGAAATTGTCTCCTGCGAATAGACGAGCGATGCGTCCAGCCCCAAGCCGACGACAGGAAGGCTCGCCTTGAGCTGGAAGCCGGCAAACCAGCCATTCTCAGTATCTGGCGACCATCCGGCATATTTGACGCTTGAGGATGTCTCGCCTTTAGAAATATTCATACCTGCCGTAACGCCAAAGTTGAAGGGATTCGCCTTGACTGCAGAAAAAAATGTCAGAAAGACGAGCAAAGTAAAGAATAGTTTTTTCATACGATAATTGTGTTTTATTCATCAAAAAGGAAGGTATTTGGGGTCTTCAACCCGCCAATTTGCTGCAAAGATAGTACATTTTCTGCTTTATTCCTAAAGATTGCTCCTTTTTTTAATAAAATATGTGTAGTTTTTTGGAATTCTAAGAAAAAAAGACGATATTTGCGCAAATTATTAATAGTGAAAATCATGAAGTTTTTGATGCATGGCTTTGGCAGCCTCATCGTAATATTGACTCTAAGTCTGACCTGCAGTGTGCAGGCCATGGCTCAGTCAAACTCCAACAAAAAGAAAGTTTCAGACCGTCATCTCGATGCCCAGCAGTATATGGAAATCCTGGGTTCGGCCATCACTACTCTTCAGGGACAATACGTTGATACCATCGACTGGAACCGTGTGCTCACAGTCGGCATTGACGCTATGCTGCATGAGCTCGATCCTTATACCGAGTTCTATAGTGAGGAAGATCAGGACGAATTCAAAACCATGACCACCGGTGAGTATGGTGGCGTAGGTGCACTCATCCAGCAGCGCGGTGACACGGTGTTCATCGCCAATCCTTACGTCGATCGTCCTGCTCAGCAGGCCGGTGCTCGTGTAGGTGATGGGATTCTTGCCATCGACGGCGAGAGCATGATCAAGAAGACCGTCAATGATGTGAGCAACAAATTGCGAGGACAAGCTGGCACGACTTTTACTGTCCGTGTGAAGCGTCCATTTGTAGAAGAACCTATCGACCTCAAGATTACCCGTCGTAAGATTGTCCTTGATGCAGTACCTTATTCTGGCTGGCTCAATGATAGCATCGCGTATATCAACCTCTCTCAGTTTACAGACAAGGCTGCTCAGGATGTGCAGACAGCGCTTGAGGAGTTCAAAGCCACAGGCAAACTCAAGGGCCTGGTCTTCGACTTGCGAGGCAATGGCGGTGGCCTGCTTGATGAGGCTGTGAAGCTGGTGGGTATGTTCGTACCTAAGGGAAGCCTTGTGGTAGAGACTAAGGCCAAGCGTCCTGAGTGGAACATTTCGTATCGCACCAACACCCATCCTATCGAACCAGATCTGCCTCTTGTATGTCTCGTGGATCGCAACTCAGCTTCGGCCTCAGAGATTCTGAGCGGAGCGCTGCAGGATATGGACCGTGCCGTGGTGATGGGAGAGCGCTCGTTCGGCAAGGGACTGGTACAGAGTACACGCGGCCTGCCATTCAATACGCTGATGAAGTTCACTTCAGCCAAGTACTACATCCCTTCTGGCCGATGCATCCAGGCCATCAAGTATAGTCCTGACGGCCAAGCCGTGCAGATTGCAGACTCATTGACCACCGTCTTCCACACAGCCAATGGCCGTGAGGTGCGCGACGGTCGCGGCATTAAGCCGGATGTGGAGAAGAAGCCAATGGTCATGTCTAACCTCGCATATTTCCTGGAGCGCGAGTATATCACTGCCGACTATGCTACCCGCTATCGCCATGAACATGAGACCATCCCTGCCGTGGCTGATTTCCACCTCTCGGATGCTGAGTATGCCGACTTCTGCAAGGAAGCGCTTAAGCATAAGAACGACAGCGTGCTGACCAAGCTGCTCAAGGTGACCGATATGGCTCATGACCTCGATTCGCTCAAGGAGGAGGTTTGCGAGGACATCGAGTCAGAGATTGCCCTCCGCTACTATTATCAGCGTGGTCAGAACGAGCGACTGGTGATGGGCGACAAGATCATCTCTGCTGCCGCCGAGCTGCTTGGCGATGTTGCTCGTTATGAGGCGATTCTCAAGCCTGCTGTAGTCGAGAAGAAGAAAGAAGGCAAGAAAGTTAAGAAGAAAAAGAACTAACACACTAATATAATTTATAAACAATTCATGAAAAAGATGCTTTTGTGCGGCATGACCGCCATGCTTGCTGTGACCGCCATGGCACAGGAAGAAAAGAAGGAAGCTGTTGAAGGTTTCCAGTTTACCACAGTCGATTCTATCGCTATCTCTCCGATCAAGAATCAGAAGAATGCCGGTACCTGCTGGTGCTACTCAGGACTCAGTTTCCTCGAGAGTGAGGTTTACAAGAAGACTGGTAAGATGTACGACTTCTCAGAGATGTATGTCGTAGAGAAGACCTATATGGACCGTGCCGAGAAGGCTGTACGCACCCACGGTGACGTAAGCTTCAGCCAGGGCGGTGCTGCTGGCGACCTTTTCTATGCAATGCGCCACTTCGGTCTTGTTCCTGAGAGCGAGATGCGTCCAGGCGTTATGTATGGCGATACACTCAGCAACCACTCAGAGCTCTCAGCGCTCACCAATCCTATGGTCGAGGCTGCTGCTAAGTCTCGTAAGCTCCAGTTCGCTCCAGACGGAGAGCCACTCTGGAAGAAGTCTGTACAGGCTGTTCACGAGATTTACCTCGGCAAGTGTCCAGAGAAGTTCACCTTCGAGGGTAAGGAGTATACTCCAATGTCATTCTACAAGATGACTGGTCTCAACGCTGACGATTATGTAAACATTGGTTCATTCACCCACCATCCTTATTCTATGGGTGAGTACAAGGGCGTAGGTTTCGCTATCGAAGTACAGGACAACTGGCGCTGGGGCGAGTGCACCAACGTTGAGCTCGACGATATGATGCAGATCATCGACGACGCTGTCAAGGCTGGTTACTCAGTACTCTGGGGTGGTGACGTCAGCGAGGAGGGCTTCACCCGCAATGGTCTCGCTGTTTATCCAGACCTTGAGGCTGCAGACGTTCCTGGTCTCGACCAGGCTCACTGGCTCAAGCTCGACCGCACCGCAAAGAACACTGAGATCAACAAGCGTCCATTGCCTCAGAAGGTCGTAACCCCTGCTGAGCGTCAGCGTGGCTATGACAACTTCGAGACCACCGATGACCACGGCATGCACCTCTTCGGTACTGCTAAGGATCAGTACGGCAACAAGTACTACATGATCAAGAACTCTTGGGGTCTCAGCGGCAAGTACAACGGTATCTGGTACATGACTCCTGAGTTCACTCGTGCTAAGGTGCTCAACATCGTTGTCAACAAGAATGCTATCAGCAAGGCACTTCGTGCTAAGTACGGAATCTAATTCAGTTAGGAGTGAGGAGTTAGGAGTGAGGAGTAATTTGCTACACCATCATTTTTATCTCCCAATATTATTCTATTTCGCTTGATTGATTTAATTTCTCGCGAAAGGTGATGATAACTCCTAACTCCTCACTCCTAACTCCTCACTGAAATTGTGGACTTTAACGAAACAGTCAATAAGCTGAGCGATATAAGCTCAAGCGAACTACATCATTACGGCATCGAGGGGATTCCATTCCCTTCGGTGCTCGTATTACGTGAAATCGTGGACCTCTGCCGCTCGGTACTCTTCCCTGGCTACTATGGTAAGCCGGTGGTGGATGCCGACAGCCTGAAGTTCCACGTCGGCGTCGACACCGAGCGCATCTATGAGAAGCTGAGCAAGCAGATTGCTGCCGGCTTGGCTCTGATGTGTGACGGAAAATGCGACGCTCAGAACATCATGACCGAAGCTCGCAGTCGTGCCAAGGCTTTCGTGGAGAGCCTGCCACAGTTGCGCGACCTGCTGGAAACCGACGTGGTAGCACACTACCGCAACGACCCTGCAGCTCATAACCTTGGAGAGGTCATCCTCTGCTATCCTGGCATGCGCGCCATCTCAGGATACCGCATCGCCCACCGTCTTGTGGAGCTCGATGTGCCACTCATTCCACGTATGATCACCGAGATCGGACACTCCGAGACCGGTATCGACATTCATCCAGGTGCCACCATCGGCCACTCGTTCGCCATTGACCATGGCACGGGTGTAGTCATCGGCGCCACAGCTATCATCGGACATAATGTAACGCTCTATCAGGGTGTCACACTCGGTGCCAAGAATTTCCCACAAGAGGAGGACGGCACCTTGGTCAAAGGAATTGCCCGTCACCCGATCCTGGGCGACAACGTGGTGGTTTATGCCAACGCCACCATCCTGGGACGTATCACCATTGGCAACAACGCCACCATCGGCGGCAACCTCTGGGTCACTCATGACGTACCGGAGGGTACAAAACTCTTCTATAAGCAGAATTCATAAATTACATCTATATATATGGACAAATTCAAGATCGTAGCCAAGACCCTTGCAGGACTCGAGGAGATTCTTGCCAAAGAGATCGAACAACTGGGTGGTAGCAACATCGCTATCGGAAACCGTATGGTCAGCTTTGTAGGCGACAAGCAGTTGCTCTACAAGACCAACCTCTGGGTGCGTACCGCCTTGCGTATCATCAAGCCTATCGAGCAGTTCGACGCCTGCGACCCAGATGAGCTCTACGCTCAGATTAAGGCCATCGACTGGAGCAAATACGTGGCTGAGGGACAGACCATCGCCATCGACAATACTATCTACAGCGAGAACTTCCGCAACTCGCGCTATGCTATCTATCGTGCCAAGGATGCTATCTGCGACTGGTTCGTGGAGCATAACATGAAGCGTCCGAAGGTAGCTGTGGCCAGCGCCGACGTGCAGCTCAACCTGCATATCAGCGACAACTGGGACATCACCGTCGACGAGGAGACCGGTGAGTCTTCACGCTCATCGCACTGTACCCTCTCGCTCGATTCGAGCGGCGATCCTCTCTACAAGCGTGGCTATAAGGAGCAACTCACCGACGCTCCAATCAGCGAGGTGCTGGCCGCAGGTATCCTCCTCAAGGCCGGCTATGACGGCACTCGCGATCTTTATGACCCTATGTGTGGTTCAGGTACCTTCCTCATCGAGGCAGCGCTCATCGCCACTAATACTCCAGCTGGCCTCTACCGCAAGAACTTCGGCTTCCAGCGCTGGACCATCGGTGACCTCGCGTTCGACGAGGAGATGTGGCAGGAGCTCTATGATGATGACAGCCAGGAGCGCGAGTTCCTCAACCATATCTACGGCTCAGACATCAGCAAGGTAGCCCTCGATGTTACCGCTCAGAATATCCGCTCAGCAGGCCTCAGCAAGTACATCACCCTCGAGGTGAAGGACTTTGAGGAGGTTGAGACCAACCCTATGAAGGAAGGTGGCATGCTCGTCATGAATCCTCCTTATGGCCGACGTCTCTTCACCGATGTCCCTACCTTCTATAAGATGGTGGGCAATGTGCTGAAGCAGAAGTTCCAGGGTTGTGAGGCATGGATCATCTCGAGCGACGATCCTAACGCTACCTTCACCGCTGTCGACCCACGCAATGGCTTCCGCAAGGAAGGTACTCCATTTGATTTCGTCGGCCTCAAGCCATCAATTAAGATTGATCTCAACAACGGCGGCATCCCATGTCAGCTCCGCAAGTATGAGCTCTTCTCTGGCAAGTTCGAGGACTTCCGCAAGGAGGGTGGCGAACTCGACAAGACCTCAGCTGATCAGAAGCAGGACAACTCTAAGTTCGAGAACATCCGCAGCAAGAAACCAAGCCGCTTCAGCAGCGACCGTAAGCCTAGCGACAAGAAGTTCGATAAGAAGGATGGCAAGAAGGAAGGCAACGGCAAGAAGCGCTTCTACGATAAGGACGGCAACGCCTTCGAGCGTGGTCATAAGCGCATCGACGACAAGCCAAAGCGTACCCGTACTGCCAGCACTGAACGTGCATACGCCGTAGGTAAGGATGGTAGCATCGTAGCTAAAAAACCTGGCGAAAAGCCAGCATTTGAGAAGAAGCCATTTCCCCCTCGTGGCAACTTCAAACGCAATGCCGATGGCAAGCTTGAGGAGCGTGAGGGACACTTCCAGCCACGTGGCAAGCGTGAATACGATCCAAACCGGCCACTCTTCCACAAGGATTTCGATATGAGCAAAGCCGTGCTTGATTACACTCAGGACGACAATAAGAAAGATTAACAAACTATGAAGCGATTCTATATCACTGCACTGATGGCCGCCTCTCTCCTCACTGCCATAGCACAGCACAAGATCCTGGGCACCACCCCTGCCCAGCAGGGCGAGCTGCCTACGATGGAGCAGATGACACCTGGACATCCAGATTATGTTTATACTCCGAGTCTCATCGGTGCACAGTTCGACGATAACGGTAAGTTCACATATTATACTCCTGAGAACGCAGCACAAGCTCCTGCTCGTCCACGTCGACGTGGCACCGTCAGTGCTGACGGCCTCTGGACGGCTCTCAACGAGGGTGATCGTCTCTGGATAGAGACCACGGGCGACGGCGAGAAGCAGCGCCTGCAAGTTAGCGCTCCAGACTCACCGAGTGACAATCCTGTCAGCGGACAGTCAGAAGTAGTGTGGGGTCAGTCCGTTCACCGCAATGAGTTTGGTATCAGCAAAGGTATCTTCTGGAGTCCTGAGGGTCACCAACTGGCTTTTTACTGCATGAACCAGTCGATGGTCGGCCAGTATCCGCTCCTGCAGACCGATGCTCGTGAGGCCGAAGTCAAGTGGGTGCGTTACCCGATGGCCGGCATGACCAGCCACCAGGTGGTCCTCGGCATCTATCGTCCTGAGGAGAAGCGCACGCTATGGATCAAGACCGGAGCAGAACTGTCACATGCACAGCAGCGGCCAGCAGCAGGATCCCGTCACCACGAGCTGGTCAGCGATCCTGAGCACTATCTCACATGCGTCAGCTGGCGTCCTGATGGCAAGCAGATTTTCATTGCTGAGCTCAATCGCAAGCAGAACTATATGGAGCTCAACGCTTACGATACTGAGACAGGAGAATTTGTCGAGACACTCTTCACTGAGTCATCTGACAAGTATGTCGAACCAGAAGACGAGCTCACCTTCCTCCCTGGATCGAACGACAAGTTCATCTGGATGAGCGAGCGCGACGGCTACAAGCACATGTACCTCTATGACCTCGCAGCCAAGCGTGGTGCCGAGGGTCTCAGCGGCAAGCAGCTCACACAGGGTGACTGGATGATCAACGAGCTCATCGGCATTGACAACAAATGCAAGTTCGCTTACTTCATGGCCACCAAGGAGAGTCCGTTGGAGAATCATCTCTACAGCCTCGACCTGAAGTCTCTTAAGGTCAACCTCATCACCACTACGCCAGGCCGTCACAGCATAATATTTAATAAGGACTATACTCGCGTCTACGACACTTTCGTCAGCCACGACGTCGCTCGCCAGTGCCAGCTCATTGACGTTAAGAAGGGCAAACCTGGCAAGGTCGATGTCCTCTGGACGGCTAGTGACCCGTATGCAGCTAATGCGGATCACAAGGCCATCGCCCGTCCTGAGGTGGAAGTCGGTACGCTCAAAGCTGCTGACGGACAGACCGATCTCTACTATCGCCTCGTCAAGCCATTGAATTATAACGATGGAAAGAAGCATCCTGTCGTTGTCTATCTCTATAATGGTCCACACGCGCAGATGGTCACCGACGGCTATCAGTGGGGTCTGCCAGGGTGGGACGCCTACATGGCTACCCGTGGCTACGTGGTCTTCACCATCGACGGCCGTGGCTCCGACAAGCGTGGCCTTGCCTTCGAGCAGACCATCTGGCACAACCTCGGTTACAACGAGGGTAAGGACCAGATGCAGGGCGTTGCCTACCTCAAGACGCTCCCATACGTCGACGCAGATCGCATCGGCATCTATGGCTGGAGCTATGGAGGCTTCATGACCACTTACATGACGCTCAACTATCCTGAGACCTTCAAGGTCGGTGTCTGCGGTGGTCCTGTCCTCGACTGGAACCGCTATGAGGTGATGTATGGTGAGCGCTACATGGGTACTCCTCAGGACAATCCTGAAGGCTACGCCAATAACACAATGATCAACCAGACCGCCAAGCTCAAGAGCCACCTGCTCATCATCCACGACGATCAAGACGACACCGTCGTGCCACAGATGTCTTACCAGTTCCTCAAGAACTCCGTAGCAACTGGCACCTACCCAGACTTCATGATGTATATGAACCATCCGCACAATGTGCGTGGCAAGGATCGTGTACACCTTTTAAATAATATATCACGTTACTTCGATAAGAATCTTTAAAATATGAATATCCTCCTCCTCGGCAGTGGCGGCCGTGAATGCGCCATCGCATGGAAATTGGCACAGAGTGCTAAGTGTGACAAACTCTACATCGCTCCAGGCAACGCTGGTACTACCGCCTACGGCGAGAACGTAGCAATCAAGGTCAACGAATTTGACAAGATCGCCGAGTTCAGCCTCAGCCACGCTATCGATATGGTTGTCGTTGGTCCTGAGGATCCATTGGTCAATGGTATTGTCGACTTCTTTGAGGGCAACGACAAACTTGCTGGCATCCCTGTCATCGGTCCTACCAAGGCTGCTGCTCAGCTCGAAGGCTCGAAGGATTTCTGTAAGCAGTTCATGACTCGTCACGGCATCCCTACCGCTCGCTATCAAAGCTTTACCGCTGCTGAGTACGATGAGGCCTGCAAGTTCCTCGAGCAGCTCCAGGCTCCTTACGTCCTCAAGGCAGACGGTTTGGCTGCCGGCAAGGGTGTACTCATCCTGCCAACTCTCGACGAGGCAAAGAAAGAGCTCAAGGAGATGCTCAATGGCATGTTCGGTGCAGCTTCAGCCACCGTCGTCATCGAGGAGTTCATGTCTGGTATCGAGTGTTCTGTCTTCGTCCTGACCGACGGTGACCACTACAAGATCCTCCCTGTTGCTAAGGACTACAAGCGCATCGGTGAGGGCGACACCGGCCTCAACACCGGCGGCATGGGCAACTGCTCTCCAGTGCCATTTGCCAACGCTGAGTTCATGCAGAAGGTCGAGGAGCGCATCGTCAAGCCAACCATCGCAGGCCTCAAGAAGGATCAGCTCAAGTACAAAGGCTTCATCTTCCTGGGTCTCATCCGCATGGATCGTGACATCCAGTGCTACCACGCTGGCGACCCAATGGTCATCGAGTATAATGTCCGCATGGGTGACCCTGAGACCGAGGTCGTCATGCCACGTATCAAGAGCGACCTCGTAGAGTTGCTCGAAGGCGTTGCTGCCGGCAACCTCAATGAGAAGACCCTCGAGGAGGATCCTCGCGCTGCTGTCACCGTCGTGCTCGTATCTGGCGGTTATCCAGGCTCTTACGAGAAGGGTAAGGTCATGACCGGTATGGACAACGCGCTCTTCACCCAGGGTGTCGTCAGCGAGGCAGAGAGCGATCAGAAGTCGATCCTCTTCCATGCTGGCACCGTGCTCAATGCAGATCAGGCGGCCGTTACCGCTGGCGGCCGTGTCATCTGTGTCACCTCTTACGGCACCGACCGTGCAGCCGCTCTGGCACAGAGCATGCGTGGCGCAGAGCTCATCGAGTTTGAGGGTAAGTATTATCGTCGTGACATCGGCAAGGACCTTGCCGCTTGGGATTAATCACCTTGCATCAGTTTCTATTTCCACTCAGCCGTAATAAGGGTATCTCCTTCTTTCTGATACTCTTCAGTGCCATACTCATCGTCGGGCAGACTCTTCTGACCGACGGTGATCCTTTTGTGCTCTGGGGCAACTGGCTGCTATCAGGAGCCTGCGCCTTGGCACTGTGGTTTGTCCAGGGTCGCTTCCATCTGGGAGGTGTGTCCGAAGGCAAGTCGCTGGCCATCGCCTGGCCGCTGATGAGTGTGACGCAGAATTTCGCATATCTCTATTTCGCCCCTAACTACCCAGCTTACAAGGGCATGCTACAGGTGGCGGCACTGATGCTCATCGTCAGCCTTGCACTTAGTATCTGGCAGGACGAGCGCGCTACCGTCCGTTGTCTGGCCATAGGTCTGCTCATCGGTCTGTCGTCGGCCCTCTTCCCACACACGGTGCTGTGGCTCTTTATGGGACCCGTCATTGTCTATCACACCCGTTCGGTCAGTTCCCGCAATGTCTTTAGTATCCTTACAGGCACCGCCCTGGGCCTCTGGATCATGTATTGCTACCTCTATATCTTCTACGGACAAGAGGAGGCCGATGCACTTCCTTTGCAGTTTGCCGAGATTTTCAACCTGTCAGGTTATGCTACGATCTTCCAGACTTTCCAGGTTTGGCAATGGCTCTATCTGGCGCTGATGACCCTATTGGTCATTGCCTATAGCATCTCGGCTGTCGTGCTGGGTACAGGCCATAGTGTCCGTGCCAGTGATAGCATCATGTTGTTGTGCAATCTCAGCATTGCTGTGGTCATCTTCATGTGTCTCGATCCTAATCATACGGCACTTTATATCTGCCAGTTGTCGCTGTTCCTCGGCATCCAGCTCTCAGTGCATCAAGCCAATCTGCATTCGTCAGCCAATGAGTGGTGGACGATTTTGATCATCCTCGGCGGCATTATTCTCTCCGTCTTACCTATCCTACCAATATGGATGTAACACCTACTTTCCGTTGGGCCACTCAGGCCGATTCCCCATTCATCGCGTGGGGTGTCTGCTGCGCGTTGCACACCCATCCGACCGAGGCTTTTCTCGACTATGTGTCCAAAGAAGTCTGTAGCCGGGAGTCCGACATCCTTTATTCTTATCGCAACGCACTTCTCGCCTTGGTCGATGATCGTCCCGTGGGCCTCTGTCTCTGCTACGATGGCCAGGGTTATCATGAGCGACGCCTCCGCACCTTTGCCCTCTTTGAGCAGGCACCTTCTGATGATTCAGAGGATAAGCCAGATATGGACTTAGAGCATGCTGAAGACGAGACGCAGGCAGGAGAGTATTACATTGACACTCTGGCCGTCCTTCCCGAATATCGAGGTCTTGGCATTGCCCGCCAGCTGATGCAGGCGCAGATCGAACATGGCCGCTCCCTCGGCCTCCCATCCACCTTACTCGTCGATCCTGACAATCCGCCAGCGCTCCGTCTTTATGAGTCGCTCGGCTTCCGTTATCACAGTGACTGCTATGCTTTTGGCATGATTTATAAAAAAATGGCGCTCCCTTAAAGCGGAAGCGCCATTTTGTATTATTTAGTAAGTGTTACGTGTATTGTTTTGACGAAACGCAATGAGTATTTGACGGTTTTACCCACTGCTCCGATATGAGAACTTGAGACAAATCCAATGGCTTGAGCGCCATTATCGCAAAGATATCGGATTGCTTTATCATCCGCATCTTTCTGCGTAATTGCCACGCCACCTGCTTGTAAGATGGCTTCATTCAAGTAATCCATATTTGCATCTTTATATCCCGCCTTAATCTGCTGGATCTCATAGCTGGTAGGAATATGCCATCCCGACAATTCTCCTTCAGTATACGCATTGGCAAGATTGATAGCATCATATTCGTGATTTGCCGCCGCAACAGAATACACATTTGTATGTTCTCCCAAACTGATAAGCAGCAGGTCAGCACCCTCTTCTGTCTCATCAAATACAAGAGCGACGACATGCCCCTCCCAGATCGATAATGCAGTAGGGATAGAAGCCATCTCTGTAGTAGTTACCTCTTCCTCTGGCTCAGAATTATCAGCAGAGGCCCCTTCCCCAAATTCGAAATCAAAGGCTTTAGAATCTTTCCAACTTTCAACAGTCAACATTCCACTTAAGTCAAAATGCTCGACACGCTCACCCCCTTTATAAGTACCTCTCAAAACGTAAGGAGTTGATGCCGAAAGCGGTTCATTGACCGTATATCCATAACTATACTGCTGACTATTATCTGTAATCGTTATCGTGAGAACGGTCTGCGTATCCACTCCAGGCAGAACATACATCAACCCCGTGGTCCAGACACCTTCTGCATTTTTACTACAGTCCGTCCGAGCGACAATCTCCGATGAATACTTTCCATCTATGCCGTATGCTCCATATTGACGAGCAATAGCGAGACTGACGGACTCCACCGTCTCTGGCAGATCTTTTAGCGAGACATCCAATGATGCACTCCTGATGCTCATCACTACGTCCACGCTCGCAGCTTTGTCTCCAAGTACGACATCTGCAGAACCGACAGACAAAGGAGCCGTTGCAAAACCTGAAGTCGGCATGGAGAAAACAGCATCTGACGAAGAGTAGTCATTTGGTTCGACATAAGACTGATAGCCTGTTATTGCCGAGACTCGATAAGATCCAGAAGGAAGATTCATCTTTACCTGATCTTCTGACGAAGTCAAGACTTGCTGCGCACTTTTATTGCCATCTGCGTCGTACGCCAAAACCAGAACTGGATAATCAATTACACCCGTTGAACTACGTGTAGTTAGTCTCAACGACGTCTTTTTCTCCGTTGATAAATCTAGATCATCTGTATCCTCAATTGCAGGAAAACAACTTGACAAAGTAAAAAACAGCCCAAGCAGAGCATCAAATAAAATAGTTTTTCTCATATATTTTTATATTTGTAAGATTGAAGAAATAAACATAATTTGCCCCGCAAAAATACGAAATTTAAAATACTAATATGTCGTTCCGTGTTTTTCCATGTTTTTCCGTGTTCTTTTTTTCATATTCAGGTAATGATTTAGCAAAATATAGTCCCTTTCACTTAAAATATAGTCATCAAACAGAGAAGAATCATCACATCGACTAGGAGGATCCCCCAAGAAATGATATATCAGTCTTACCTGTTGAGGAGTGAACGATTTGCTATATGTCTTGCAACCGGTAAGGACTAATACTTTTTTCAAATCGAAACAGCGGTTTATCATTATACGGAGACGTCGTACTGCTAATATGGGATTATTTTCTAACTCTGGAAAATACTGAAGTGCTATTTGATATTTTGTATACATAATAACAAATATTAAAAGATTATAATTACTCCATCTATCTTTATAGAGGAGGTAAAAAAGTGTAGAGGAAAGACTTATGGCAAGCAGCACACCAAATGCTTGCCAGTTATGAAAAGGACATAGATATCCCTGCGGCTAAAGTTTTCTCATAATCATTTTTGTTAGTAGTTGATAAAAAACTATAGCTGCAAGTAGTGGTAAATAAAAATTTTGATTCTGATATGATTTAAGGAAACTCAGTATGAATCGTACAAATGACCCTTCTGGATTATGTCGCCGAAAAAGATAAAAGACAAGAAAACTATTAGATATTCAATAGTTGTCGCATAGTCTGTTTTCACTCTCTTCTTCTTTTATCATGTCGCTTAGGTGGTCGCAAAGATGGTGTTTTATTTCGGACCCTCCAACTAAATCCGAGAAAATCGTCAAAAGACATCGAAAATAGAAGTTTTCTGTGCTTTTAGTACTCTCTATGTTGCAAAATCACATAAAAACCAGATAACAATCTCTCCGTGAATCCAGGTACATGCAATTTTTGATCAAGGAAAGGACGGCGTGAATGCAAGTTGTCCATTCCTGAACGTAAGAAGGGACGTCCTGCATGCAAGACGTCCCTTCCTTGATCACGGCATCCTCTACACGGTACGGTGGAAAGGATGCCAAGATGAAGGCATCTCCTACACTGTACCGTGTAGAGGATGCCACGGCCGTGAAAGCTGACATCGCGTACGTAATGTCAGCTTTCACGGCCTTTTATTACTCCCATGAGATCTCTCCGCTACCGAGACAGATGCGACCATCTGGAGTATAGATGACGCAGAACTGACCGGGGGCGACGCCATTGGTCTTCTCGTCCATCTGGAGGAAGTAGCTGCCGTCGGAACGGGCAGTGAGCGTGCCGGAGCGGAGCTCGGCGACGTGGCGAATCTTGAACAAAACGCGAATCGAGTCTTGAGAGTGTGGAGTAGCGCTGCTAAGTGGCTCTTGATCAAAAGGATCAAGGGTGATCCAATGCATATCGCGCATCACGAGCCAATCCTGCTTCTGAGCCTCAGGATCGTAGCCACGGCTGACGTAAATGATGTTCTGCTCGATGTCTTTCTTGATGACGAACCAAGGGCCGCCGCTGAGATAGAGGCCTTTACGCTGACCGATGGTGTGGAACCAGAAGCCCTGATGCTTGCCGAGGACCTTGCCGGTTTCGAGCTCGATAATCGGGCCTTCCTTCTTGCCGAGGAAGCGCTCGATAAACTCGTTGTAGTTGATCTTCCCGAGGAAGCAGATGCCCTGCGAGTCCTTGCGATGAGCTGAGGGGAGCTTGGCTTCCTCGGCGATGCGACGCACCTCACCTTTGGCCATCGTGCCGATCGGGAAAAGACTGTGGCTGACCTGGAGACCGGTGAGCTGTGCGAGGAAATCGGTCTGGTCCTTGACTGGATCAGGGGTCGTACCGAGAAAATACTGAGATCCCTCAGTATTTTCTAGTGAGGAGTGAGGAGTGAGGAGTGAGGAGTTATTTGCTGCACGAAACTTAACTGACAATTCCTCACTCCTCACTCCTAACTCCTCACTAAGTTCAAGTGTTCCTTGAACGACCGTGGCGTAGTGACCCGTAGCGGTCTTGTCGTAGAGGTGACCGACCTTCTGGTCGAAGGCTCCGAACTTGATGAGACGATTGCACATCACATCGGGATTCGGAGTGAAGCCACGGCGCACCTTGTCGATGGTGTAGGACACGACATTGTCCCAGTATTCGTGCTGAAGATCAACGACATCGTACTTCAGGCCGTAGCGGTGTGCCATGGCCTTGACGATCTCGAGATCCTCTTCCTGAGGACATGAGTAACCGTCCTCGTTCATACCAATCTTGATATAAAAGAGGTCGGGCTTATATCCCTGCTCACAAAGCAGATGGACGGCGACGCTGCTGTCTACACCGCCGCTGAGAAGTGCTGCAATAGTCATAATAGTTAGGAGTGAGGAGTTAGGAGTGAGGAGTTGTTAGCGACAAAATGAGGCGAAGCAAAATACTCCTAACTCCTAATTATTAAACGCGTTCCAACCCTGCGCCTTGAGCGTCACCTCCGACTGGCCGTCGCGAGTGATCATGGCGGCTCCGAGCTTCTCGTCAGTGATATGGCCGATGAGACGGATGCCAGGAACCTGCTGGATGAGCTCGTTCTGGGTCAATGGCACGGTGAAGAGGAGCTCGTAGTCCTCGCCACCATTCATGGCTGCGGTGGTGACGTTGAGATTGAACTCCTCGGCCTGCACGGCTGTCTGGTAGTCGATAGGGATGCGCTCCTCGTAGATGCGACATCCGACGTGGCTCTGCTTGCAGATGTGGAGGAGTTCGCTCGAAAGGCCGTCGCTGACATCCATCATGGCGGTAGGAGTGATACCTACTTCCTTGAGTTTCTGCACAATGTCCTTGCGAGCCTCTGGCTTGAGCTGACGCTCCAAGAGGTACTCGCGACCCTCGAACTTAGGCTTGAACTGGGGTGCCTGACTGCCATCGGCTCCGTTGTTGGTCTCACGCTTCCACTGGTTGTATTCGCTCCAGAACATCGCTTTCTCACGCTCCAGGAGCTGGAGACCCATGTAGGCGGCACCGAGGTCGCCACTGACGCAGATCAGGTCGTTAGGACGTGCGCCATTGCGATAGACAGGCTTTTCGGCCACACCGATGGCGGTGATGCTGATGGTCAAGCCGGTCATCGAAGCCGAGGTATCGCCACCGACGAGGTCGACGCCATAGACGTCGCACGCCAGTCGCATACCAGCATAGAGCTCCTCAAGATCCTCGACCTTGAAGCGCTTGCTGATGCCGAGGCTGACGGTGATCTGACGAGGCGTACCCATCATGGCGTACACATCGCTGACGTTGACTGCCACGGCTTTATAGCCAAGGTGGCGGAGGGGACAGTAGGTCAGGTCGAAGTGGATGCCCTCGAGCAAGAGGTCGGTGGTGACGACAGTCTGACCCTCGGAAGGGTTATTACTAATTACGGCGCAGTCATCACCTACGCCGTAAATTGAAGAAGCTTGTTTGAGTGGGAAGTTCTCGGTCAGATGGTTGATCAGGCCGAACTCGCCGTATTCGCTAATTTCCATTTTAGTTTAGAGTTTAATGTTTAGAGTTTAGAGTAGTTAAAAAGTAAAGAGTCAATTAGTGTTTAGAGCACGGCACAAACTAACTCTAAACTTTAAAAAACTACTCTAAACTCTAATCTCTAAACTCTATACTTTAAATTCAGCTGCGCTTGATCATCTCGCTCATGATCGTAGTCATGAGTGGCTGAGCGGCATTGGCTGCCGCCTGCACCTCCTCGTGGGTAGCAGCGACTGGGACACCGAAGCCGCCGAGGTCGGTAATAACGCTGATACCGAAGACTTTGATGCCGGCGTGGCGTGCCACGATGACCTCAGGGACGGTGCTCATGCCGACGGCGTCGCCACCGATGGTGCGGAAGTAGGTGTACTCAGCGCGTGTCTCGAAAGTAGGACCCTGTGTGCCGACGTAGACACCCTTCTGGAGGTGGATATTCTTCTCGACTGCAATCTTCTCAGCCAGAGCGATGAGCTGCTGGTCGTAAGCCTCGTGCATATCTGGGAAGCGGACGCCGAGCTCAGGGTCGTTCTTGCCACGCAAAGGATGCTCTGGGAAGAGGTTGATATGATCGTCGATGATCATGAGGTCACCGATGCGGAATGAAGAGTTCATACCACCTGCTGCATTGCTGACAAAGAGAGTCTCGATGCCACAGGCCTTCATGACGCGGACAGGGAAGGTCACCTCCTTCATATTATATCCCTCATAATAGTGGAAGCGGCCCTGCATAGCCATAATCTCCTTGCCACCGAGCTTGCCGAAGATGAGCTTGCCGCTGTGACCTTCGACGGTGCTGACTGGCATGTTTGGAATCTCGCTATATGGGATCGCCTGTGGATCTTCTATCTGTGTGGCCAACTGACCCAGGCCTGTACCCAGGATGATGGCGGTCTTTGGACGGAGGGTGGTGCGGCTCAGGATATACTGAGCGGTTTCGTTGATTTTCTGTTTCATAGTTTTAAGGAATATTTAAGATTTACCTCTTTCGCGACGGACGTAGTCGAGGACAATCTGGTTGAACTTCACTTCCTGCTGCTGCAAGAAATAGACCTCTGTAGGCAAATAATAGATGCGCTTGCGGAGTTCCTCAGTGACAGCAGGATGGTTGATCATGCGGACGGCATCCTTCTCGGTAGTGATAATCACCGATTTATTCTTGCTCATCGTAGTGATATAACCAGCACCATTGAGGTTGTCAAGGTGACTGCTGATCTTCTCGATATCCTTGTTGGAGAAACGATGATGATCGCCAAAAGTCATGATGTCCAAGAGGCGATAATGGGTATGCACATAGTTCTCCATCACCTTCGGATCGGCAATTCCTGCCACGATCAGCACCTCGGTGGCATGGTCGATGTCACAAGGCTCTCCTGTGGCC
Source organism: Bacteroidales bacterium (assembly GCA_045600445.1). Taxonomy (GTDB): domain Bacteria; phylum Bacteroidota; class Bacteroidia; order Bacteroidales; family UBA3663; genus Liminaster. The sequence continues at coordinate 28,064 of JAZRXZ010000090.1, forward strand.
AGATTGACCAGACGACCATAACGATAAGCACTATGGAAGATCGGCTGATCGAGGTGGGTCGGCAGATTTGCCTGGATTTCTGTCTCCTGTTCGCTACGCAATGCATTCGGACACTTGGTCACAATGACCACATCTGCACGACGAACATTAGCAGCAGGTTCACGGAGACGACCAGCAGGCAGCAGCTTATCCTTATATAATATACGATTATAGCTCGTCAGGCAGATGGTCAGGCCTGGCTTGACATAGCGGTGCTGCATCGCATCATCGAGCAGAATGACCTTCGGTGGCTCTGGCAGCTTTAGCAACTCTCGGATGCCGTGTGGACGATCTGCATCGACTGCTACAATGACATTCGGATACTTGCGATAGAGTTGGAAGGACTCATCGCCAAGTTCAATAGCAGTAATACCTGGTTTGGCAAGGACGAATCCCTTGGTATGACGCTTATATCCTCGACTCAAGACGGCAATAGGCCCTATGCCCTGGCTCTGGAGCAGAGAGACCAAATACTCAGTGTGAGGAGTCTTTCCCGTACCGCCAACTGCAAGATTGCCGACACAGATCACAGCCACCTCGCTCTCAAAAGAGACCGAAGGCTTGCGCCCCATATCGAACATGCGATTGCGGAACCAGACTCCTAAACCATAGAGCCATGAAAATGGCAGGAGAATGTCTAGGTTTTTGACGGTGGGAAGATACATTATTATTAATGACGAATTACTAATTACAAATGACGTTGCTATGCGCGATTGTTAGAAACGAACAGCATCGAACGAACGTGCCTGAATACGATCAGCGTCCTTGATAGACTTGATAAACTTCAGCGCCTCACGATCAGCAGGAGTAGTGCCAAGAGCAATATCTGCGATGCGGATAGAGAGATCCTCAGCCTTCTCGCCGAAGAGCTGCATCATGACCTCCATCTTTGATTTCTCAAATGGATAGACGGCACGAGCATAGTCTCCAGAAACTAATCCTGCCAACTCCGCAGCCTTGGCGACAGCCTCATTCAGGCCTCCCAATTCGTCTACCAAGCCGAGGTTAACAGCATCACTACCCGTCCAGACACGACCACCAGCAATAGCCTTGATACTATCCTGCTCCATGCCACGGCCCTCTGCACAACGCTTGGTGAAGAGATCGTATGTGAACTCTACGCCACGCTGTACCTTGGCCTTCTCCTCCTCGGTAGCAGCACGCATGGTATGGAGAGTGCCGAACTTATGCGTCTTGACTTCCTCGATGTTGACACCGAGCTTGTCTGAAACCAAACCTCCCAGATTAGGAATCATACCGAAAACACCGATGGAACCGGTGAGAGTATTTGGCTCTGCTATGATATAATTCGCATTGCAGCTGATGTAATAACCGCCAGAAGCTGCATAGTCGCCCATGCTGACTACGAGTGGCTTCTTCGTTTTCAGATCCTCAAGTGCCTTCCAGATCTGCTCGCTGGCAAAGGCGCTACCACCAGGACTGTTGACACGAAGCACGACAGCCTTGATGCTATTATCAGCAGCAATAGCACGAACATCTTTAATAAAAGTATTGTAGTAAATGCCATCGTCTGCACCGTCTGACTCAGTGGCAATATCTCCACAAGCATAAAGAATAGCTACCTTGTCAGAAGACATTGGCTGATCCTTAGAAGCATTTGAAGCCATCTTCTTGGCAGAGACGAGATGTCCGTCCAACTTCTCCTGACCAATCTTGTCAAGAAGAATCTGCTCTACATCGGTCTTATAAAGCATGCCATCCACGAGACCTGTAGTAACAATCTCTTCTGGAATCATGTAGCTGACAGCCAGATTGGCCAAAGAATCCAAAACCTCAACAGTCATATTACGTGAAGCAGCAATATCGCGGGCCATCACGTCCCAGATATTCTTCAGGTAGGTCTGGGTCTGGAGGTAGTTTGCCTCACTGATGTGATCGACCATATAAGGCTCTACTGCACTCTTGAAAGTACCTACACGGAAAATCTGCATCTCAATACCGAGCTTATCAAGCAGGTTCTTAGGATAAGTAAGCAGGCTGCTCATACCGTCAAAGCTAATGCCACCAATGGTATTGACATAAATAGAATCAGCTACTGAAGATACATAATACTGTCCTACAGAATAGCTGTCATTATAGGCAATGATCCATTTGCCTGCCTGCTTGAAATCAGCCAGAGCATTGCGCAATGCCTCATAAGTAGCAGGAGCAGCAGCCATACCATCTGTATTAAGGTAAATACCCGTGATATTAGGATCTTTCTTGGCACACTCAATAGCATTGAGATAGCTGCGAAGACTAAGACCTGCCTCCATGCTGAAATTGCCAGCCTCATCAATGAAGAATGGCATAGAAGATGGCACTTCGGTCACCTCACTGTTGATCTTAAGCAGCATGACATCACCAGGCTTTGTAGCCACACCTGTCTCTTCTGTCGATGCAGCAGCAACCATACCCATAAATACGCAAGTAGTAAACATGGTGCTGATGATGCTTACTATGATGGTGCCGACAATAACGGCAAGAACCATTTTCAGAAAACTAGTTTTCATAAGAATTATTTAATATGTCTATACATTCTTGAAGTGGAATCCTGACAAAGTCGCGCTCTACGATGTGTGGATGTGGCAAGGTCAGTCGTTCGTCCTGATAATTCAGATCATCGTACAGGAGAATATCCAGATCTATCTCGCGATCAGTATAGGATTCTCCTGGCCGATGCTTATGCTTACGACCCATCTGACGCTCTATCTGCTGGGTCTCGTCGAGCAGAGGTAAGGGGTCAAGCTCGGTATTTACTGCACAAACTGCATTGGTGAAGCGATGCTCACTCTCAAAGCCCCACGGCTCACTCTGCATATATGAAGAGACGCATATTACCTCTCCTATCTGCTGGCCGATGCGGATGATTGCCTCATCGAGCAAAGCCGGGCCATCGCCTAAGTTTGAGCCGAGAGCGATAAATGTAAGATGTGACACTTCTCCCTTCACTGTTAACTGTTAATTGTTAACTGCTTAATCCGGCAGGATCAGCATCGCGTCACCATAAGTACCGAACTTATAGCCTTCCTTGATAGCCAGCTTGTAAGCCTCCATCGTGAAATCATAGCCACCGAACGACGCGGTGAGCATCAGGAGAGTCGAGTATGGCATGTAGAAGTTGGCTACCATGCAGTCGGCAATCGAGAAGTCGTATGGAGGGAAGATGAACTTATTGGTCCATCCATCGTAAGGTTTCAGGTGACCTGTAGTGCTGACGCAAGATTCAATAGCGCGCATCACCGACGTATCGACGGCACAGACATGATGGCCGGCATCCTTGGTCTTATTGACGCGCTCAGCCAGCTCCTCGCTGATGATGATCTGCTCTGAGTCCATCTTATGCTTGGTAAGATCCTCGACGTCGATCTCGCGGAAGTTGCCCTGATTGCTATGCACGGTGATGAAGTCAAAGTCAACGCCCTTGATCTCCATGCGCTTCAAGAGCTCACGGCTGAAGTGCAGCGCAGCCTGAGGAGCTACAACACCACCCTCGTTTTTGGCAAAGATGGTCTGATAACGCTCTCGATCAGTGAATGGATGATCCTCGTCAATAGGAGTATCAATGACGTCACGACGCTGCTTCAATGACGGAGGAATTGGAGTCTCGCCATAACCATAAAGTGTCTCGATAAACTCGTCATGTGTACCATCGAAAAGGAAACGGAGGGTACGGCCGCGAGAAGTCGTATTGTCAATTACCTCTGCTACCAGGCTCTCATCCTCTCCGAAATAAAGCTTGTTACCGATACGGATCTTACGCGCAGGATCGACCAGCACATCCCAGAAACGGATGTCCGGATTGAGCTCGCGCAGGAGGAAGACCTCGATGCGAGCACCTGTCTTCTCCTTGTTGCCATAAAGGCGTGCAGGGAAAATCTTGGTATCATTAAACAATACGAGATCCTTCTCATCGAAATAGTCGATGAAATCACGGAAAGTCTTATGCTCGATGGTACGGCTCTTCTTGTGGAGAACCATCAGTCGGCACTCATCACGGTTGTCACTCGGGACAAGTGCGATACGCTCCTCTGGGAGTTTGAACTTAAACTGAGATAACTTCACGAATCTATATTTTTGAGTTATAAATTTTCTGTATGTTCTACAATCGGCACCTCAAGCGCCCATTTCTCGACGTCCTTGACCTGTAGACACTGGTCGACGTGGAAGTCTCCTACTCGGGTACGACGCAACCCGATCAAGTAAGCGCCACTCTGCAAGGCCTGACCGATGTCGCGAGCCAGAGCGCGGATGTAAGTACCCTTGCTGCAGACAACACGAATAGTGAGGTAAGAAACTTTCTCTGCGCTCAGATCTTCTGTCTCGATGGACTCTGGTGCTGGGGCCTCTGCCTCAGCGGGAGCCTCTTTTTTATCCGAATTCTCTTGCTTTCCGAAAGGGACAAGACCCAAGTCCTCGATACTCTGTTTCCTGCGACCATATTCCTTAATATCTATGCCATTGCGGACGGTAGAAAGGAGCTGCTCGGCCTTAGGAGAGACAATTCCTTGCTCAGGCAGATGCAGGTCGAGAAGCTCTATCTCATCGATAACCAGCTCCTTAGCCTTGAGCTCCACTTCTTCTCCCTGACGCACATAGTCAAAAGCGCGTCGACCCTCTACCTTACAAGCAGAATAGACTGGCGGGACCTGCCAGATGCTTCCCTTGAACTTCTCAAGCGCCTCCATGACCGCCTCACGGGTAATGTGGCTGGTTGGATAGGTAGCATCGACCGGATGCTCTGCATCAAAAGAAGGTGTCGTACATCCCAAACGCAGCGTGGCAATATACTCTTTGGTTCCTGCCTGCAAGTGGTCAATCTGTTTCGTTGCCTTGCCAGTACAAATGATCATCACACCACTGGCCAACGGATCGAGGGTACCTGCATGTCCGACCTTGAGTTTCTTGACTCCCAGGCGGCGGCTCAGATTATTACGGACAACCTTCACCAGATTGAAAGATGTCCAGGTAAGCGGTTTGTCAAAAGCGATTACTTCGCCTTCAATAAAATCGTATTGTTTCAAGCTTGCGCTAATTACAAATTACTAAATTACAAATTACCTCTGTTACAGGAAGAACAGCGTGAAGAGACCTGCCAGTGCACAATAGATGGCAAAGTAAATCAGCTTGCACTTCTTGACGAGTGCAATCATCCACTTGCAAGCCAGGCAACCGCTGATGAACGCAGCCACAAAGCCGACAATCAAAGGCAAGGTGCCAATAGGCTCGTCAATGCCATGTTCTGCCAGATACTCTGCCGATGGAGCTACAATGTGCTTGAAATCAAGCAATGCTTCTCCCAAAATAGGAGGGATCACCATCAGGAACGAGAACTGCGCCAGTGACTGGCGACTGTTGCCGAGCAAAAGACCTGTAGCAATGGTCGAACCAGAACGTGACAAACCTGGCAATACTGCGAGAGCCTGCGAGATACCGATGATGAAAGCATGAACTGGAGAGATATGCTCTCGTGGCTGTGGCTTATAGAAATGTGTCAGCGCCAAGAGTGCTGACGTTACCAGCAGACAAACTCCGACAACCATCATTTTGACATGCTCATCGGCATAGAGACTCTCGATAGAATCCTTGAAGCAAAGGCCAACAACACCGACAGGAATCATCGACACAAGGATATTGAGCGTATATTTCTGCTCGTCGTTGAGTGCACAACCAGGACCGAGAGGACGGAAAAGTCCTTTGAAAATCCAGACAACCTCTTTCCAGAGGATAACGAGCGTAGCCAAGACGGTAGCAACATGGACGACAATATCGAAAGTGAGTCCTCCAGCCTCAGCGCCATCACCAAGAATGGCCTTGCCGATCTCAAGATGTCCGCTCGAAGATACTGGAAGATATTCTGTGAATCCCTGGACAAGGCCAAGGATCAATGCTTGTAACCAATCCATTGATAAATTTACGATTTACAATTTAATGATTGGAATCTCTAATTACGAATTACTCTGCTTCTTACCCTTGACGCAGATGCCGACAATCATCAGCAGATAGCCAAAGAAACAGATATTAGGACCATATACGATTCTCGTATCACTGAAAACCTCCGGATTGAAATGTTCTGGAATGCTAGCAGGGCCTGCTGTCATAACAAAGCCAACGAGAATAAGCAGGGCAGAAATGCCCATGATAATAAAATTGAGTTTACCTAAACACAGACGCATAATAAGCGATTTAAAAATTACACAAGGGAAAGGGGAATGACGATGATTACATTAAGTAAAGCTCGTCAACAGAACGCCTCAAATAATGACCGGCCGAATACCATGCAGCAACAGCAGGAATCAGGATACCCAATGCAACTACCGTACCTACCAAAATACAAAGTGGCAACGGATGAAGCAAACAGTCAGAAACCACACTAGCAAATCCCTGGGTCATACCGCCATAGATCAAGGCTCCTAATGCCAGTAGCGCCACAAACGAACCAATCAATCCGCAGATGACATGCGTACGGATAAATGGCTTACGGATAAACCAGGAGGTAGCACCTACAAGGCGCATTGTATTGATGAGGAAACGATCTGCATGCAAGGCCAATCGGACAGTAAAACCGATCAGAGAGATACTGATAAGAAGCAAGGCTGCTGCCAAAATGGTCAGCGCAATGGCATAACGACGAAGATTCGCATTGACCGAATCAAGCAATGAACTATTATAGTCGATGGCAGTCACGTTTCGTTTATGTACCTGCTTAAGCTGCTTCACAATCTGGGTAATACTATCCGTCTCAGCATATTCTGCTTTCAGCTTAAGTTCCACGGTAGCAGGCAGCGGATTGTACCCTAAGAACTCCGCAGGATTTTCTCCCAGTTCGGTCTGCAATACCTTAAGCGCGCTATCCGGACTGACATAGACGGCATCGACCGCATACTTCATCTTTTTCAGGTCGCGTACCATCTTAGGACCATAACCGTCTTTTGCTCCATCACTGATTGTCATGGTAATGGTAAACTGCTCTCGCAAAGCCTGCGCCATACGTGCTGCTACCAAAGCTCCCATGGTCATCAGTCCCATGACGAATAGTACAAGGGTGATGCTGACTGTGGTTGTAAACTTTGCGCCGAAATACCTTTTCATTGACAACTTTTTTGCTTCAAATACTTGATTCTAAAGAGGCGAAACTCCCCAAATTCGGTGCAAATATAATACTTTTTTGTGCGAAAAGCAATAAAATTGCTCTAAAAAGAGTAAAAAGAGAGGGAGACATGCTTGTTTTTCCAAAATAAAACCTATTTTTGCGCAAAATTTATAGTTAATTTTACTCTTTGAAGTATAGAAAAATGTCATTTTTTAGCAATAATAACTATAGCGGACAGCCATCTACCCCTGTCACTACCAACCTCATCATCATCAATGTGCTGCTACTTTTGGCCGATGCGGTGATGGAGAAAAAAGGGATCGATCTGTCCTCTTACTTGGGCCTTCACTACTATGATGCCGACAAGTATAACATCCTCCAGTCGGTGACCTATATGTTCATGCACGCCGACTTCTACCATCTCTTCTGCAATATGTTCTCACTCTACATGTTCGGACGTCTGCTCGAGATGGTCTGGGGGCCTCAGCGATTCCTGATCTATTATCTGGTATGTGGTGTCGGTGCGGGCATCGTGCAGCAGTTAGCGTGGCGCTTCGGCATTGTCAGCACATGGCTCTCTGATATCCAGCTACAGGATCCAGGGTTCACCTATGGACAACTCCTTCAGGAAGGTGCCGCCTTATTGAACCGTCTGGTTACCGTCGGTGCATCAGGATCGGTCTTCGGCATCCTCTTGGCTTTCGGTATGATGTTCCCAAATGCGCGTATCTTTCTGCTCTTCCCTCCTATGCCACTGAAAGCTAAGTGGCTAGTCATTGGCTATGGCATCTTTGAGTTGATGTCCGGAGTGGCAGGAACTACCGGCGATAACGTAGCACATTTCGCACACCTTGGTGGCATGCTTTTCGGTTTCATTCTCATCATGATGTGGAGAAGGGACAGAAGAATGGATTTCTAACAATCCGTAATTTGTAATTCGTAATCCGTAATTATTTCGCATGAATTATAAGTCCTTGCCTATTCAAGGCAAACTCATCTATATCACCGTCGCTGTCTATGTGTTGACACAGCTCTGGCGACTGGTCTGCCTCTTGTTCTGCGTCAGTGGTTACGACTGGCAGCAGGTGCTGGCATTGCCTGCCAATCTGAATGATCTGGCCATGCATCCGTGGACGATCCTGACCTATATGTTCTGTCATGCCGACATCGGTCAGAACGTGCTGCACATCGTATTCAATATGCTCTGGCTCTGGTGGCTGGCTCCAATCTTCCTCCGCTTCCATACCAGCAAGCAGTTCCTGTCACTCTATCTAATGAGTGGCATCTTTGCCGGTCTGTTTTTCCTGATTGTTTATAACGGATTCCCTTATTTCCGTTTTGACCGTCATTATACCTGGATTGTCGGAGCATCCGGATCTGTCTGTGCCATGCTGGCCGCCATCATCATGCAGCCAGACCAGTTGGTCGGGCTCAATCTGTTCTTCCGCACCATCACCACTCGTATGAAGTGGGTGGCACTGGTCGTGCTCTTGCTGACTTTATTTGCTGGCCCTGCTGGCAACACTGGCGGACTGGTCTGCCACATCGGTGGCGCCTTGTTCGGGTTTATCTATGGCTATTATTTCCGTCAGGGTACCGATATTACATCTTGGTTCTCTGACGGTTGCCACACCATTACCCAATGTATCAAAGACTGGAATAAGCCTAAGATGAAGGCAACTGCTGGAGGTCGCAGAGACCCTATCAGCGCAGACAAGCAGAAAGACATGCAATATAATACGGACAAGCGTCAGCATGAGGCACGTATTGACGAGATTCTGGACAAAATCAGCAAGCATGGTTACGACGGACTGACAGCAGAAGAGAAGCAGCTGCTTTTTGATGCTTCTAAGCGAGGACGTAACTGATCTCAAATGGAATCGAAGAAAAAAAATATAATAAGCAAAAAGACTCAAGTCAAGTCGAAAGCCAAAGCAAAGGCTTCGTCCTTGCTTGTCAGCATCACTAAGTGGACCTATTGGTCTATCATGATGGCGCTGACGGTGCTGCTATGTATTATCCTGATTCTGTCTGCATTTAGCGACACCATCAGTCCTTCTACTTGGGTCTATCCGTCTTTCCTCGGCATTGCATTTGAGTTCACGTTAGCACTTGCCATGATCTGGCTCATAATCGTTCTGATTCTGCGTCGATGGAAGTGTGTCATTTTCCTACTCGTGACTCTATGCATCATCTATGAGCCAATTACCCGTATCTGTCCTTTACAGATCCTCGGACTCCCCGATCCAGAAACCAACGAACTAACGGCCGATGGAGTTACAACAACGACGCCTGTTGACAGCATTCGACTTTTTACATATAATACATGCGCCATGGGTCAGACACGACTCTCGAAGATCAAGGAAAAAATCCATGTCATCGATGCGGTACGTAAATCTGGCGCAGACATCGTTTGCCTGCAAGAGTATGCTTTCACACTCTCAAAAGACGGACATACAGAGAAGGAACTGAGAAGCCAGCTCTCGGACCTCTACCCTTATTATGATTTCACTCCGAATACAGGCAAGAGGGCCATGGGCATTGCTCTCTATTCGAAGTACCCGATCAAGAAAGCCACTCGCATCGACAAACGCAAGTCCGGATATTTCTCTGCGATGTATTATCAGCTGGAAGCATACGGCCAACGTATCGGTCTGATCAACATGCATTTGCATACCAACAGCATCCAGCCCAAGGATCGCATCCTCTATGATGAGATGATCGAGCATTTCGAGAAAGATAGTCTTGACCGCATCCGTACCGGCATGATGCGATCGTTATCTAAAGCATTCAGAAGCCGTTCTGAAGAGGCCAATCTAATAAGTCGATTCCTACAAGAAACGCATCCGAGCGATATGCCTCTCATTATCTGTGGAGACATGAACGATACCCCGGTCAGCTATTGCTACCGTACCTTGCGTCACGGGCTGAAAGACTCATGGCAGGAGGCTGGAAGAGGTCCTGGTATCACTTTCAGAGAGCATAAGTTCTGGTTCCGTATTGACCATGCATTCCATTCCAGCCATTTCAAGGCGCTCGATGCTACGGTCCGCAAGGACATCCTTTATTCAGATCACTATCCACTTCAAGTGACATTGCAATTACTCAAAAATGATAAATAATATACCCGATCTGCCGTGGTCGTTACCTCAGCTGCAGAATAATTCGGTCATCGTCATCCTGATTATTGCCTTCGCGGCCATCAATCTGCTGGCATGCCATCCAAAGGGGATGCTGATTCATCAGCTTTCCTGGCTGGGAGACACTCGTAACGCTCGTACGTTCGAAGGCTCATCCATCGTTTATCCTTGGCTGAAGCCGATACTGATTATTCAGCTTTTCCTGTTCACCTGCCTAAGTGTCTATTGCGTTACCGACAGCTCACCTGCTCTACATCTGGAAAATCCGGACATGGATACATGGATCAACCTTGCACAGTGTCTGCTGGTTCCTGTCTGCCTGGTTCTGCTGCAGTTTATCAGCTATAACTGGTTCTGCTATTTGTTCGATACCAAGCTCCAGCAGATCATCATGAACCGCACTTACATTGCGTCGCTGATCATTCTGTCTCCCTTTCCTGTATTGATCTTTATCGGCACAATGTCTGGTTCTATTTCTGAGGAAACTACCATCATTTTGCTCGCTGCGCTCTTCATTTTGTCACAAACTTTGTTCATTTTCAACGGAATTAAGATTTTTTTGAGAGGAATTGACTCCTTTTTAATAATTATTGCGTATCTTTGCACGCTCGAAATTGCCCCCTTGTGGATAATTTGGGCCCGACTCACTACTTGACGAGCGTAATAAAAGATCATGGATATTAAAAATATATTGGTATCACAGCCCTATCCCTCTTCGGAGAAGTCTCCGTACTTCGATATTCAGAAAAAGTTTGGAGTGGAACTGACTTTTAAGCCATTTATTCGCGTCGAATCACTTACCGCGAAGGAGTTCCGCACCCAGAAGATCGCGATCCCAAACTTCACGGCCATCGTCTTCACTTCACGTACCGCAGTCGATCACTTCTTCAAACTGGCCGAAGAGCTTAGATCAAAGCCGAATGAGGAGATGCAGTATTTCTGCTTATCAGAAACCATTGCACTCTACCTTCAGAATTATATCGTTTACCGCAAGCGCAAGGTTCACTTTAGCAAAGTGGGCAAGATTGAGGATCTTGCATTAGTTATGAAGAAGCATAACTCAGAAAAATTCCTCATGCCTGTTGCCGACGTCCATAAAGAGGACTTGACTTGTTTTACCAAGGCAAAGGTTCAGGTGACAACTACTGTCATGTTCCGCACGGTCAGCACAGAGTTCACTCCTGCCGAGATTGCCTCATACGATATGCTGGTGTTCTTCACTCCTGCCGGCATTCAGTCTCTCTTTGAGAACTCTCCAGAATATCAGCAAGGCGAGCAGGTCATCGGACTTTTTGGTCCAAGCACTCGCAAGGCGGCAGAAGACCGAGGATTGCGTGTTGACATTGCAGGACCGACACCAGAGTGTACCTCAATGACAAGCTTGTTGCAAAAATTCTTGCAAGAGAATAAATAATGAAACAGTTTACACTACCCAAGACGGAGCGTCTGTATCTACGAGAATCCATTAGCGAGTTATTTGCTAATGGTTCGTCGTTTACGGCCTATCCCTATCGCGTAGTGTATCTGCTGAAGGACGAGAATGACGAGACTCGGCCGTCAGAAGAGCGCCAGTCACGCTGTTCGGTAATGACTGTTGCTCCTAAGAAGCGTTTCAAGCACGCCGTAGATCGCAATCACATTAAGCGATTGACTCGAGAGGCCTATCGCAAGCAGAAACTTCCTCTCTGGGATTGTCTCAAAGAGAATAAGAAGGCCATCGAAGTCGCTTTCCTATATTCCGATAATAAGTTCATTTCTTACGAGGATACCTACTCCGTCATTGGCAAGGCTATCGGACGACTTGTTAAGATCATCAACAAAAGTCAAACGGAATCACAAACGAATGCTTAGCAGAATCCTTTTGTCTCTGATCCGCTTTTACCAGCATCACATTTCTCCATTGACACCCCCTGCGTGTCGATACACTCCGACGTGTTCACAATACACGTTCGAAGCCATACAGAAATATGGTGCTATCAAAGGAAGCTGGCTCGGCCTGAAGCGTATCTGCCGCTGCCATCCTTGGGGAGGTTCAGGGTATGACCCAGTGCCATAAGTAAGAAAAAGGAGAAAAAGAAAAAACTGATGGATAAAAAAATAGTTGACCTCACGGCCAACTATTTTTTATAACACTATCTATACCTTAGAATAAAACTAATACCATTAATAAAACATCGAATGTATAACTAAACCTTGCTATGAAATCCAATTTTGTTGTCAAAAATCATTGTCATTTTCTTTTTGACGCTGCAAAGATACAACAAAGTTTTGTTTAAAACAATAACATTTGTTTCATCAGCTTCAAAAAATCTTCCTAAAAAACGATTTTTACAATTTTTTGGCCAAAAATGAAAGATTTTTATAAGTTTTTCATCGAAAGAGAGAGTCTTCCGCGCTTCAAATCCACTTCCTTGACCCTGACTTGCACATGCTGATGAAGCGAAACGACCGTGTTTGGATCTTTTACAAACTTATTTGCAAGCTCCGAAACGTGTACCAGGCCCTGGGTATGGACACCAACATCGACGAAACAACCAAAATTCGTAATATTCGTCACGATGCCAGGTAGCACCATTCCTTCATGCACATCTTCGAGCACTTTGACCTCGCTGCTGAAGCTGAACTCCTCGAGCTGCTGACGAGGATCTCGGCCAGGTTTCTCCAGTTCTTTGAGAATATCCTGTAGTGTTGGCAGACCTAATCCTTTTCCATCTGCCGAGACATACTGCTGCAGGTCAATTCTTTCTCGCGCCTCCTTGCCTTCTGGTCCCATCAGGTCAGAGACCTTACAATGCAGATCCTTCGACATCTTCTCTACGATGGCGTACGACTCAGGATGCACCGCTGAATTGTCAAGTGGATTATCTCCATTTGCAATACGCAGGAAGCCGGCACACTGCTCGTATGCCTTCGGACCCATGCGAGGCACATCGAGCAACTGACGACGATTCCTAAAAGCACCATGCTTGGCACGATATTCCACAATATTCTGAGCCAGCAAAGGACCTAAACCAGAGATATATGTCAGCAGATGTTTTGAGGCGGTATTCAGATTGACACCCACCTTATTCACACAGTTTTCAACTGTCTGATCCAGGCTCTTCTTAAGTTCCTTCTGATCTACATCCTTCTGATATTGACCGACACCGATAGAGTTGGGATCAATCTTGACCAGTTCAGCTAACGGATCCATCAGTCTTCGGCCGATGCTCACTGCTCCTCGCACAGTCACATCCTCGTCAGGGAATTCCTCTCGAGCCACCTTGCTGGCTGAATAGATCGACGCACCGTCCTCGCTGACCACGAAGACCTGAACGCCCTCGCCGAGGTTCAAGCCTTTTACGAACTCCTCCGTCTCGCGTGATGCCGTACCATTACCGATACTGATAGCTTCGATCTGGTATTTCTTAATCAGCGATTCCACCTTATCCATCGCATCGAGGAACTGGCTCTTCGGTGGATGTGGATAAATCACATCATGGTGCAGCAGATTACCCTCTCGATCCAGGATCACAAGTTTGCATCCTGTACGGAAGCCAGGATCAAGTGCCAAGACTCGCTTCTGGCCGAGAGGAGCAGACATCAGCAGTTGCTCAAGATTGCGCACAAAGATACGGATAGCCTCCTGATCGGCCGCGACCTTGCTCTGCTGCATGAATTCTGTCTCGATGCTCGGACTTAACAGTCGCTTAAAACTATCAATAATCGCATCCGTCACCAAAGGGGATGCAGCCGAGCGACTACTCTTTGCGAACTGTCGCGTCAATCGGTCGATGCAGACACCATCATCTCCACTGATCGACAGACGAAGCACGCCTTCTGCCTCGCCACGGCGCATGGCCAGCAGGCGGTGACTCGCACAACGTTTCAATGGCTCTTTCCAGTCAAAGTAATCACGGAACTTCTGACCCTCTTCCTCTTTGCCTTTCACGAGTTTCGATGTGATTATCGCATCAAAAGAGAAATTCTTACGCACCGTATTGCGCGCACTCTCATTCTCTGCCACCATTTCTGCGATAATATCCTGTGCTCCCTTGAGTGCATCTTCGACAGTCTCGACACCTTTCTCCTTATTTATATATATAGAGAGCTCATGATCGACGTCCTGCTGTGTGGCTGGTCGCTGGTTCAGATCCGTAGCCTGTGACAAGAGATAGTTGGCCAATGGCTCCAGGCCTTTCTCTCGTGCCACCATGGCACGCGTACGGCGCTTCGGCTTAAATGGCAGATAGATATCCTCCAGGACCGTAGCGTCCCAGCAGTCTTCGATACGTTTCTGCAGCGCCTCGGTCAGCTTACCTTGCTCCTCGATAGTCGAGAGGATGGTCACCTTACGTTTCTGCAACTCGCCCAGCTTCTCATACTGGTCGGCAATCGACGCAATCTGCACTTCATCAAGCGAACCGGTCGCCTCCTTACGGTAACGACTAATAAAAGGGATCGTACAACCACTCTCAAGCAGATCGAGTGTAGCTGCCACCTGTTTTTCAGGTATATTGAGCGCCTTGCTGATCAGCGCTGGGAAGATTTCAAGCATTTTTTCTGTAATTATTATGATTTATGTGCGCAAAGATACGCAAAATTCCTGATAAAATGAAATTATTATTTCCTTTTTTCTGCTCATTTTACTATTTAATTATTGGCAAATTGCAATAAATAACGAAAAATAATTAACTTTTTCTACTTTTTTCATCAAATACTAACTTTATTTACAATTTTATTTGGTTATTTCAAACTATATGCTTATCTTTGCACTCACAAATAGACAAGATTGCCGTTATAGAAGGTAAACACATTTACAACATACTTTAAAACAACAAGAAAAAAAATGGACGCTAAGAAAGTTCTTGAGGATCTGAAGCGCAGATTCCCTAATGAGCCTGAGTATCATCAGGCAGTAGAAGAGGTATTGGGTACTATCGAAGAGGAGTACAACAAGCATCCTGAGTTTGACAAGGTTAATCTCATCGAGCGCCTCTGCATTCCAGATCGCGTATACACCTTCCGTGTAACTTGGATGGACGATAAGGGTAACATCCAGACCAACATGGGTTACCGTATCCAGCACAACAACGCTATCGGCCCTTACAAGGGAGGTATCCGTTTCCACAAGTCTGTTAACCTCGGTATCCTTAAGTTCCTTGCTTTCGAGCAGACCTTCAAGAACTCTTTGACTACCCTCGCTATGGGTGGTGCTAAGGGTGGTTCAGACTTCTCTCCACGTGGCAAGTCTTCTGCTGAGGTTATGCGTTTCTGCCAGGCCTTCATGCTCGAGCTCTATCGTCACATCGGTCCTGACTGCGACGTTCCTGCTGGTGATATCGGCGTAGGTGGCCGTGAGGTAGGTTACA
>JAZRXZ010000091.1:0-1212 GCA_045600445.1 Bacteroidales bacterium
TGAATTCTGATCCCACTCGATCCAAGCATACTTGGCATGGTTGAAACCTGCAAGTGCATTTTCAACTACCTCAAGTGACTTTGAACGCTCACGAACGCCGATGATCTGACCTGGCTTAACGCTGTATGAAGCAATGTTTACTACCTTGCCATCAACAACGATATGCTTGTGGAGAACGAGCTGACGAGCAGCTGCACGGGTTGGAGCAATACCGAGACGGAATACGAGATTGTCGAGACGGCTCTCAAGAAGCTGGAGAAGTACCTCACCGGTTACACCCTTGGTACGCTCAGCCTTCTCAAAGAGACGACGGAACTGTGACTCAAGAACACCGTAGGTATACTTAGCCTTCTGCTTCTCACGAAGCTGAATGCCGTACTCTGATGTTTTCTTACGACGGTTGAGACCGTGCTGACCAGGAGCATAGTTCTTCTTAGCGAGAACCTTGTCTGGGCCGTAGATAGCCTCACCAAGTTTGCGGGCAATACGTGTTTTGGGGCCTGTATATCTTGCCATAGTTTTTTACAATTTAAACAGCATTAAATTAATTAAAAACCACACAGAATTAAACGCGGCGACGCTTTGGAGGACGACAACCGTTGTGTGGAAGTGGAGTAACGTCAATAATCTCAGTTACCTCAATACCAGCACCATGGATGGTACGGATAGCTGACTCACGACCGTTACCTGGACCCTTAACATATGCCTTCACTTTACGAAGACCAAGATCGTAGGCGATTTTAGCGCAATCCTGAGCTGCCATCTGAGCAGCATATGGAGTATTCTTCTTCGAACCTCTGAAGCCCATCTTACCTGCAGATGACCATGAGATCACCTGACCCTCGCTGTTAGCGAGTGATACAATTACGTTGTTGAAAGATGAATGAACATGGAGCTGACCATTAGCATCAACCTTCACATTACGCTTTTTAGCTGCAACTGTTTTCTTTGCCATAGTTTTCTTCTACTTTAACAGATTACTTTGTAGCCTTCTTCTTGTTAGCAACAGTCTTCTTCTTACCCTTACGTGTACGAGCATTATTCTTAGTGCTCTGACCACGGCAAGGAAGACCAAGACGGTGACGGATACCACGGTAGCAACCGATATCCATGAGACGCTTAATGTTCAACTGAACTTCAGAACGAAGATCGCCCTCTACCTTGTAGTTGGCACCGATATACTCACGAATAGCGGCGGCCTGTTCATCAGTC
>JAZRXZ010000092.1:0-15287 GCA_045600445.1 Bacteroidales bacterium
CAGCAGCTAAGCAGTCATGCGGCTTCTTGAAGGACGGCATTGACCGTTTCCGTGTAAATTAATGAAAAAAGGATTCAACGACTTTGATTCCTTCCTGAACGAGTGCCAAACTTATGTTTGGGAATGGTATATCCCGGAGCAAAAAGTACGCTTCGGGATACCTTCGTTGAATAGCCTATGGCTTGACGACCGGTCGAAGAACATCAAGTTGGATACCATGCTGGAGCGTGTGCATCCTGATGATATTCAGAAGGTTCTGGTGCGTCATACCTCTCCATTATACCGCTCGGACAAGATGTTTGAGGTCGATCTCCGACTCAACGTCGCTGCAGAGCTCATGCCAGACGGAAAAGCGGCATCGGGAAAGTACGAATGGTTCGGCTTCCGTGGCAAGACCGTCACTCGTGACCGTCTGGGACGTCCGACCTACGTGCGTGGCGTAGCCATCAACCTCGATGAGCGCTATCGTGCACAACGCAAACTGATCAGCCAGAAGGAGCATCAGCTACAGACGGCGCGGCAGAAGACCGACTACTGTGCAGGTGTGATGCAGGAGATGGGATCCTTCCTCCGCTCGTTGGCCGAGAGTACCAATACCTTCATCGGTAAGGGGGACGCCAGTAACCATGAGGATCGTATGATGCTGGTGCAGGATCTGGCGGCTCAGGCAACGCGTATCGTGGAGCTGACAGACAAGTATCGTCAGTTTGTCGGCGATAATGCGTTTGCAGAAGATCAGGAGATCCGCAATCTCTCGCTCTGGGAACATCTGGCCGAGCTGCAGCAGGTCTATTCGCTCAAGAGTCCATCGCTCAAGATCTACTTCAGTAACCTCTATGACAACCTGCAGATCGTGGTCAATGACAAGCTGCTGGATGTGCTGCTGGAGAATCTGGTGACACCCCAGCGTATCGTACAGAATGGCGGCTGCGTGACCATCAGCTATAGTCTCACTCCTGACGAGAAGTCTGTCCGACTCTCAGTACTCAGCAAGCCAGAGGGAGTGCAGATGGAACAGAACTCGGAGATGACCTTAGGATTGAGCGTCTGCCGACTGATCGTGAAGCGTCTCTATGGTACATTGCAGGTGCGACGACAGGAACAGGGGCAGATACAATACGTGATCCTGCTTCCGGTCAATGCAAGGAATGCTACCAGCTTTGTCGAGGATGAGAACAACAAGGACCCTCAGGACTTGTCTACAGCCAAAGACGAGGAGCTCGTCAAGGAGACGATGGGCCGCTCCATGCTGCCACACGTGCTGATCGGACTGACGGAAGATGCGGAGCTATATCAGAACCAGCATCTCTTCGATGTGAGTATCTGCAATACGACCGACAAGCTGCTTGAAGAATATCGGAAACTCGATCCAGACATCGTCTTCTTGGACAATAATCTGCCAGGAGAACTCATGACTGCTGAACTGATACGACAGATGTCTGCGCTGCATCCTGAGACACCGATCATCGTCTCATCGGATTACGCTGAGCGTTCGTTGCACAAGCAAGTGCAGCAGTACGGAGCGCGTTATCTGCTCACCAATCCGCTGTCTTTGCGGAAGGTGAATATGATGATCAAACGTTACTTAAAATAGAATTATCAATTACAAATAACATATTACCATGGCAAAAGTTAGACCTTTCAAGGGCCTCCGCCCTTCGCCAGAATTAGCTCCTATTGTTTCTTCACGTCCTTACGATGTGCTTTCTTCGCAGGAAGCTTACGACGAGTGTAAGGGTAACGAGAAGTCACTCTATCATATTATCAAGCCTGAGATTAACTTCGATCCTATTGCCGACGAGCATGATCCTATGGTTTACGATGCTGCTGTAGAGCAGTTCGCCAAGTTCAAGGCTCAGGGTTGGCTCAAGCAGGACGAGAAGCCGGTATACTATCTCTACAGCCAGACGATGCAGGGTCGTACCCAGTATGGTCTCGTCGTAGCAGCCAACGTCGACGACTACCTCAATGGCGTCATCAAGAAGCATGAGCTCACTCGTGCTGACAAGGAGGAGGATCGTATGAAGCATGTACGTTGCCTCTCGGCTAACATGGAGCCAGTGTTCTTCGCATTCCCAGACAATGACGTATTGGGTAGGGTCATCGAGCAGACCGCATCGAAGCCAAGCACAGAGAAGTTCACTTCGGCAGAAGGCTTTGGCCATGAGTTCTGGGTGATCGATGAGCCAGCGCTCATCGCAGAGATCACAGAGGCTTTCGCTGCGATCCCATATCTGTATGTTGCTGATGGTCATCATCGTACAGCTGCTGCTGCACGAGTAGGACAGGAGCGCGCTCAGCAGAATCCTAATCACACTGGTAACGAGGAGTACAACTTCTTCCTCGCAGTCTGCTTCCCAGCATCACAGCTCAAGATCATGGACTACAACCGTGTCGTGAAGGATCTCAACGGATTGAGCGACGAGGAGTTCCTCGCCAAGTTGGCAGAGAACTTCGAGGTAGAGAAGAAGGGCGCAGAGGAGTATCGTCCTACTGCATTGCATAACTTCAGCCTCTATCTGAGCGGTGAGTGGTACAGCCTCACTGCTAAGCCAGGTACCTATGATGACAACGATCCGATCGGCGTGCTTGATGTCAGCGTGAGCAGCAATCTCATCCTCGACCAGGTACTCGGCATCAAGGATCTGCGCCGTGACAAGCGTATCGACTTCGTAGGTGGCCTCCGTGGCCTTGGCGAGCTGAAGCGTCGTGTAGACAGTGGCGAGATGCGTGTGGCTTTGGCTCTCTATCCAGTGTCGATGGATCAGCTCATGGCCATTGCCGACAGTGGCAACATCATGCCTCCTAAGACCACTTGGTTTGAGCCAAAGCTCCGCTCAGGACTTGTAGTTCACAGCCTCGAGGATTGATATGGATAAGGCAAAATATATTGTCAAATATCTGATTCTGCTGGTGACTCAGCCAGAGGAGACGTGGATCCATCTCTGCAAGGAAGATGTGCAGGAGGCCAAGCCACAATATATGATGACCAACTATTATTGGCCATTGCTGGGATTCATGGCGCTCTTCATCTTCGTTGCTGCAGGTTTTTCCCGCGAAAGTGGGTTCAACTTGCAGGAGGGAATGACCACGATGGTTCCATCGCTGGTAGGGTTCTTCATCGGACCTTATCTGGCGATGTTCCTGCTCAAGGAACTGCTCCCTACGAGTTTCTTCGGCCTCAAGAATCCTGATCAGGACCGACTCCATCTCTTCGTGTTCTACAGTACCAGCTATCTGGTGCTGGTCGAGATAGCCAGCGCGCTGATTCCGAGCATTGCCTTTGTGCACTTGGCCGACTACTATCTCGTCTATATTATCTGGACAGGCATGACCACGATCGTCCGCATCCCTGCCAACCGTAGCTGGAGGTTCTGCTTCGTAGCATTCATGGTCATCTATTTCTCACCTGCCTTGACAATCAGGCTGCTGCACTTCATGCAGCACTAATACATTTTTTGAATGGCAAACAGTAAGAAGAAGGGGGTGAAGAACCCCAATGCAGTCAATATCCGCAACAAGCGTGCTACCTTTGACTATGAGATACTTGATACCTTCCAGGCCGGTATGGTGCTGACAGGTACCGAGATCAAGTCATTGCGTGCCGGCAAGGCGGGATTGACTGACTCCTTCTGTATCTTTGATAAAGGAGAACTCTGGTCGAAAAATATCTATATCGCAGAGTATTTCTACGGAACCTATAACAACCACAATGCACATCGCGACCGTAAGCTCCTGCTGACTCGCCGTGAGCTGCGAGGTCTGGCCAATGACTCGAAGGAGCCAGGCCTGACCATCGTACCTCTTCGTCTTTTTATCAATGACAATGGCTTGGCCAAGCTGGAGATTGCCCTCTGTAAGGGTAAGAAACAGTTTGACAAGCGCGACTCTATCAAGGACAAGGAGGATCGCCGTGCACTGGATCGTGTACGTAAGGACTATGGTAAATATT
This sequence comes from Bacteroidales bacterium, assembly GCA_045600445.1. GTDB lineage: Bacteria > Bacteroidota > Bacteroidia > Bacteroidales > UBA3663 > Liminaster. The sequence goes on from JAZRXZ010000092.1 coordinate 3,953, forward strand.
GATTTCCGAGGCAAGTAATCTGTAATTAGTAATTTGTAATTATCCAGATGGATCAGTATCCAAGTCTCCTCCTCACCAACGCGGTCGATGAGTTCTCGAAGCTCCCTGGCATTGGCCGAAAGACCGCTTTGCGTCTGGTGTTGCACCTTTTGCGTCAGGAACCAGAGCGTGCGCAGCGACTGGGTGATTCGGTCATCCGACTCCGTCAGGAGGTCAAGTACTGCAAGTGTTGCCATAATATCTCCGACTCAGATATCTGCAGCATCTGTGCCAATCCTCGTCGTGACGCCAGTACAATCTGTGTGGTGGAGAATGTCAAGGAGGTGATGGTTATCGAGCAGACCAATCAGTTCCATGGCCTTTATCATGTTCTCGGAGGTCTGATCTCTCCGATGGATGGTATCGGTCCGAACCAGTTGCAGATTGATAGCTTAGTGGAGCGAATTCAGGCATCTCGCCAGGGAGGAGTAGATGAACAGGGAAGATTGATAGAACCGATTCGAGAAGTGATCTTGGCACTTTCTACCACGATGGATGGAGATACGACCAACTTCTACATCTTCCGCAAGCTGGACACCTTCCCAGATGTACGAATTACCACACTGGCACGAGGTGTTTCTGTAGGCGATGAGATTGAGTATGCTGATGAGGTCACGTTGGGACGGAGTATCCTCAACCGTACCTTGTTTACAGATAGTTTTTCGAAGCAATAATCGTATTTGACTTTAATAAGTAATACATTATATATAATATATATGTTCAAGCAATTAAGTGCAGCAATCGCTGCCACCTTCATAGCAGCCACCTCTTTGCAGGGGCAGGAAGTACAGCAGGTAACCATTGGCGAAAACCTCACCTATGGCATTACCTATAGTCTTCCTACTACGGCCATTGTTATTTCTGTAGAGTCTACCTGTGCTAAGACCGTAGCAGGTCCTTTTGCTGCGTATGCAGAGAAGTTCCTGGGTGTGCATGATGCCGTGCAGTCCGACCAGAGTCTCTGGGAGATCCAGAATATCACCATGCAAAGCGTGGCTAAGGCCGATAGTGCTCGTACTTACCATATCTCGTTCCCTGAAAAGGGAGCGCTTCCAACGTTCTATCTGACCAATGACCGTTGTCTCTGTTCTATCAACCGTGAGCCACAGGAACTCTCTACTTTGCCAGACGAGAAGGTCATTGACCTGACTGGCAAGGCTCCTTACAAGGCTAGCGATGTACTGACGGGAGAAATCCTTAAGGCTGGTAGTAAACTTAAGCAGGCCGAACTCGTTGCACAGGAGATTTTCAGCATCCGAGAGAGCCGAAGCCTCCTTATCAAGGGAGAGGCTGACAATATGCCAGGTGATGGTGCTTCTTTACAGCTTATGCTTGACAACCTCTCTGCTCAAGAGGAGGCGCTGATGACCCTCTTTATTGGAACAACCACCAAGACTCAGCAGACACATAACTACACTTACGTCCCAACACGTGAGACTTCTCGTGACCTTGCTTTCCGCTTCTCAAAGCATCTCGGCTATGTCGATATCGATGACTATGCAGGTGAACCATATTATGTGTCAATTCAGATGACGGAGGACAACCGGGAGCAGGTTATCCCTGGAGCCAAGAGTAAGAAGCGCTCAGAGAATGGTATCGCTTTCTGCATCCCAGGCAAGGCACATGTCAAGCTGCTCGATACAAAGGAAACCCTTGCGGAGGGAGATATGTATCTCTCTCAGTTTGGCCGTGTAGAGCAGTTGCCACAGGGTCAGTTTACAGATAAGAAACGTCCATGCAGCGCCGCATTTACACCAGCTACAGGTGCTATCAAGATTTTCGAACAACAGCAGTAATATGAAGAAATATTGGATTCCTCTGATTGCGTCCATGGGCATCGCACTGATGCTGTGGGTCGGCATTCTTATTGGAGAATCGCGTCTGATGAACGCGCTTCCACAGTATCAGCCACAGAACGATATGGCAGCAGGAACCTCGCAGGAAGGACTGTCTGGTACCGAGGCCTCGGCCAAGTTGTCCTATCTATTTGATCTGCTGCGTGACCGTTATGTCGATACGCTCAACCTGAAGAAACTCGTCGAGGATGCTATTCCTACCATCGTTGAGGAACTTGATCCTCACTCTATGTACATTCCTGCCGAAGACCTCAATGGTGTGAATGAGCAGTTGGAGGGTAGCTTCAGTGGTGTGGGTATTCAGTTCAATATCCAGAACGACACCATCATGGTTATTCAGGTCGTTTCTGGAGGTCCTTCCGAGAAGGTCGGTCTGATGCCAGGTGACCGTATTGTCACGGTCGATGACTCGCTCTTCGTAGGCAAGACCATCAATAACGATAAGGTCATGAAGACCCTGCGTGGCGAAAAGGGTAGCCAGGTCAAGCTGGGTATCCGTCGCAATACTTCCAAGGATCTCCTGACATTCGAGGTGACACGTGGCGATATCCCAGTCAACAGCGTTGTCGCTCAGTATCTGGAGGGTAACATCGGTTATGTCAAGGTCGATAATTTCGGTCGCAACACCTATACAGAGTTCTTCAATGCTCTCATCTCACTCAAGGCTCGTGGCGCCAAGGGATATCTGCTCGATTTCCGCGGCAATGGAGGCGGCTTCATGGAGGTATGCTGTGCCATGGTCAATGAGTTCCTGCCAAAGGATGCGCTCATTGTCTATACCGAGGGTCGTATGCAACCACGCCGTGACAATGTTGCTGATGGTCATGGCAACTTCCAGAACGATCCAGTTGTCGTGCTGATCGATGAGTGGTCAGCTTCGGCTAGTGAGATCTTTGCAGGTGGCTTGCAGGACAATGACCGTGCTACGGTCGTTGGTCGTCGCAGCTTCGGTAAGGGCCTCGTGCAGCAGCAGTTCGACCTCTATGACGGCTCGGCGCTTCGCCTGACTATCGCACGTTACCATACTCCATCTGGTCGATGCATCCAGAAGCCTTATTCAATGGGAGAGGGTGCGGATTATGCTATGGATCTGGTCAATCGCTACGAGCGTGGAGAGTTCTATAATCAGGATTCTATTCACTTGGCAGACTCGCTGAAGTTCACGACCGTAGGTGGTCGTGTCGTTTATGGCGGTGGTGGCATCATGCCAGATCATTTCGTGCCAAGCGATACCTCTTATGTCTCGGCTTACTACAACAAGTCGATCAGCCAACTTTATGCTTTCGCCTTCAAGTACAGCGACAAGCATCGTGACCAGATCAGCAAGTTTGCCAGCTTTGCTGAGCTTGAGCAATACCTTCGTCTGCAGAACCTCCTGCCAGAATTCATCACCTTCGCTATTCCTGTTCTTGGCAAGCCTACGCCTACCGAGCTCAAGAAAAGTGGTGATGACCTCAATCGCCTTATTATTGCCTACATCATGCGTCAGTGCAAGGATGAGAACTATTTCTATCAGGAGTTCAATAGTAGTGACAAGACTTATAAGAAAGGCTTGGAAGTACTGCGCAATCAGTTAAAATAACTCCTAACTTTTTATACCTATGACCCTCGAAGAAAAACTCGATCTTCTCGATCATCGCTACCTTCGCATGGCTCAGATCTGGGCCGAGAATTCCTACTGCAAGCGCCGTCAGGTCGGTTGTCTCCTGATCAAGGATAAGATGATCATTAGCGACGGCTATAACGGTACGCCTACAGGGTTCGAGAACGATTGCGAGACGGACGACAACCGTTCGAAGCCTTACGTATTGCACGCTGAGGCCAATGCCATCTCTAAGGTGGCTCGTAGCAACAATTCTTCGGAGGGAAGTACGCTCTATGTGACCGACTCGCCTTGTATTGAGTGTGCCAAGTTGATTATCCAGTCGGGTATCAAGCGTGTGGTTTACAGTCGTGCATATCGTCTCACCGATGGTGTGGATCTGCTGAAGCGTGCCAATATCGAAGTGGTTCATAAGCCTATTCCAGAGATTCCAGACGAGGCTCCTTCAGATAAGCAGTCATGAAGCGCTATTGTCAGACCCTTCAGTTGGTCAATGATCCCGTCTTGATTCAGAAGTATATCGAAGTGCATTCACATGTGTGGCCAGAGATTATTGATGGCCAGCATCAGGTAGGGATCTTGCAGATGCAGATATTTGCTCGTGGCAATCAGCTGTTCATGATTGTCGATACCTGCGATGATTTTGACTGGGATAGGGACATGGCTCGACTCTCCACACTGCCAAGACAGGCAGAGTGGGAAGCTTATGTCAGTCAGTTCCAGGGATGTGATCCTAATGCAGCCTCCTCTGAGAAGTGGCAGCTGATGGAGCAGATTTTCGATTCTAATCCATGAGATCTCTAATTACTTCATCTCCTAAGGCCAGTCCGGCTTCGGTGAGTATAATGGTGTTTTTCTCGATACGTATCAGGCCTCGACTCTTCAGGAGTCCGATGGCCTGTTTTTTTGTCTCTATCTCATCGTCTGATAGAGTTGCTCCTTTGGCGGTACGAAGTCCTAACATGACGCGTTCGTTATAGAGATCTGTCTCTGAGAGAATCTCGTGTTCCTCCTGTCGATTCCCTTTTAGATATTCCATCACGCGTGGCAGGTTCCAGCAGCGTAAGTTTTTGCCATCATAGCTGTGGGCACCAGGCCCTAAGCCGAGGTAAGGCGTCTGCACCCAGTAGGAAGAGTTATGACGAGAATAGAAGCCAGGACGCGCGTAGTTTGAGATCTCGTATTGCTCAAAGCCTGCATCTCGCAGTTTCTTTCGCAGCAGTTCTGCCATCATTACACACGTCTCATCATCGCAGGGAGTGAGCTCTCCTATTTCTACTAAGGTATTCAATCGCGTCCCTTCCTCTAAACTGAGGTTGTACGCTGAGATATGTTGTGGCTCGAGCTTTAGCAGTTCATCGATGCTGTACTCCCATGATTCCATCGTCTGCTGAGGCAGACCATACATCAGATCGAGGCTGATATTGTCGATGCCAGCTTTGCGCAATGTCTCTACCGCTTTGCGCACCTGCGCAGCATCATGACGACGGTGAAGCATCTGTAGCTCGCTATCGACCATGCTCTGCACTCCCATCGATACACGGTTGACGATTCCCCAGCCTTGACCATCCTGGATGTCGTCAGGATTGGCCTCCATCGTAATCTCTGTTACGTGGTTCGTATCATAATGCACTGCCACTGCATCGAGGATCTGACGGATGCATGCATCACCTAACTGTGAGGGAGTTCCTCCTCCCAGATAGATGGTCTGCAAAGGTTCATCGCGCAAGAAATCCTTCCGCTCTTCCATCTCTCTCTCAAGGGCCTTGACGTATTCGTCGCCTTTGTTGCGTAACGTGGTAGAGTAGAAATCGCAGTAGATACAGCGCGTGGCGCAGAAGGGAATATGTATGTAGAGACCAGACATAACTATTGCGTTTGTGTTGGCAAATTTAGCGAAATAATCTGACAAATGTACCTCTGCACATTATTATTATATATAAATTCTTTGTTTTTCTCGTGTAGATTTGAAATATTCATAAAAAATGACTAAATTTGCGCCAATTTAAACAGCTATGGCGCAAAGTTTTCTGCAAATAGAAGGCCTCACCAAGTCGTTTGGTGATCTGGTACTTTTCGAAAATATCTCACTGGGCATCAGCGAGGGAGACCGCATCGGCCTCATTGCTCGAAATGGCTCAGGTAAGACCACGCTGCTCAATATCATCATGGACATTGAGGGCAAGGACGAGGGTAGCATCGTATGGCGAAACGATCTGCGTGTCGACTACCTCAGTCAGGATCCTCAGTTCCCTGCCGACATCACGGTGGGGGAGGTGTGCCGCTGCAAGCGTGAAGGTAATGAGTGGATTGTTGATGAGAATAAGGACGAGAAGGAGGTGCTCGACAATACCAGCGAGCTGACTCGTATCCTCACCAAGCTCAAGATCACCGACCTCGGACAGAAAGTCTCTCAGCTCTCAGGTGGTCAGCGCAAGCGTCTGGCCTTGGCTCATGTACTCATCGACCAGCCACAGATGCTGATCCTCGACGAGCCAACCAACCACCTGGACCTTGAGATGGTGGAGTGGCTGGAGGATTATCTCAATCGCAGTCGTAACATGACGCTGTTGATGGTGACTCACGACCGATACTTCCTAGATCGTGTCTGCAACCGTATCGTCGAACTCGCAGACAAGCAGCTCTATACTTACAAAGGTAACTATGCTTACTATCTGGAGAAGCGTCAGGAGCGTCTTGATGCCTTCGAAGCTCAGACCGTCCATGCACAGAATCTCCTGCGTACGGAGCTCGACTGGATGCGCCGTCAGCCACAGGCACGTGGCCATAAGAGCCGCTCTCGTATCGAGGCTTTTTACGAGCTGGAACAGCGTGCCAAGGCGCGTCGTGAGGAGCAGCGCGTGCGTCTACAGATGAAGTCGTCGTATATAGGCAATAAGATCTTTGAAGCTAAGAATATCTACAAGGCTTTCAATGATCGTCCTGGCGATGAGAATGGTGGCCGAGTCATCCTCAAGGACTACAACTACACCTTTGCCCGCTACGAGAAGATGGGTATCATCGGTGCCAACGGTGTGGGTAAGTCTACTTATCTCAAGCTCCTTCTGGGACTCATTCAGCCAGATAAAGGACATTTCGATGTCGGTGAGACCGTCCGCTTTGGCTATTACAGCCAGGATGGCATTCAGTACGACGAGCAGAAAAAAGTCATCGATGTGGTACGTGATATTGCCGACTACATCATGCTGAGCGATGGCACGAAGATGACGGCGACGGAGTTCCTCAAGCAATTCCTCTTCACACCAGAGAAACAGTACAGCTACGTCTACAAACTCTCAGGCGGTGAGAAGCGTCGGCTCTATCTCTGCACCATCCTGATGCGCTCGCCGAACTTCTTGATCCTCGACGAGCCGACCAACGATCTTGACATCATGACACTGCAGGTGCTTGAAGAGTTCCTGCGTAACTTCGGTGGCTGTGTTATCGTCGTCAGCCACGATCGTTATTTCATGGACAAAGTCGTCGACCACATGCTGGTCATGAAAGGCGATGGCGAGCTGCAGGACTATCCTGGTAACTACAGTGATTATCGTGAGTGGAAGTTGCTCAAGGATCAGGAAGAAGCAGAGCAGACTCAGCAGGCTACGTCCCGTTCTTCTGCAAATGCTCCAGCTCCTGTAGCCAACAATGGTCGTGTCCGCACCGAGAAGAAACCAAAGCTCTCTTTCAAAGAGAAGCAGGAGTTTGAGGCGCTCGAAAAAGAATTACCTCAGCTCGAGGCCGAGAAGGCGGAGATTGAGCAACTGATGAGCTCCGGCACATTGAGCAATGACGAGTTGGTGGCCAAAGGCAATCGTATGCAGGAGATCATTGACCTCATTGACGAGAAAGAGATGCGATGGCTTGAACTTTCAGAAAAATTATAATATAAATATATGAAAAAGATCCTTAGTTATGTCTTATTGGTTCTCTTCCTGCTCCCTTTGATGAGCAGCTGTAAGAGCTCCAAAGCCCCTGTGACAGATCCTAATCTGAGTAACTACGAGGTTCCATCGTCTCTCCGTGGCGAGGGTGGTATCTTCTCTTCGAATAGAAACAAGGAGGAGTTCCGTGGCGCCTGGATTCAGACCGTCTTCCAGGATCGATACAGCCGTATGAACCCACAGCAGACACGCGAGTATCTCGACAAGCTCGTGGCCATGCTCTATGATACAGGTTTCAACGCTGTCATCTTCCAGGTACGTTCTGAGGGTGACGCCTTCTATGAATCGTCGCTCGAGCCATGGAGCCGCTTCATCTCAGGCAAGCAGGGCAAAGGACCTACTCCAGAGTGGGATCCAATGGCCTATATGATCGAGCTCTGCCACAAGTATCAGATGGAGTTCCACGCTTGGATCAATCCATATCGAATGACTGCTTCTAAGGCCATGAAGGTCGATGCTAAGCATATCGCCAGCCAGCATCCTGAGTGGTGCATTACTTACGATGGTCGCATCTATCTTGATCCAGGTCTGCCAGAGTGTCGCAAGTATATCCGCTCGGTAGTCAATGACATTGTGGCTCGCTATGATATCGACGCTATCCACATGGACGACTATTTCTATCCTTATCCTGTCGGTGGTCAGAAGTTCAACGATAACAAATCTTTCCAGGCTTATGCAGAGATGATGGGTATCGACACCAAGGGTGCCGACGCTCTCGGCAACTACCGTCGCCAGAACGTTAATATCCTGATTAAGACACTCAACGAGGACATCAAGGCTGCCAAACCATGGGTGCGTTTCGGTATCAGTCCTTTCGGTATCTATGCCAATAAGAAGTCTTGGAGCGATGGCTCGAAGACCAACGGCCTTCAGTCTTATTTCGACCTCTATGCAGACGTCCTTTTCTGGGCACGTGAAGGCTGGATTGACTATCTCATCCCTCAGGTTTATTGGGAGATCGGCCATCAGTCAGCTGACTATGAGACGCTCTGTAAGTGGTGGGCCGATCATGTCCCTTCTAACTGTCATCTCTACATCGGCCAGAGCATCGAGCGTAGTCTTGACGATCCTGCCAACACCTCTCCGAAGCCAGATCTCACCAAGAGTAACAAGCACTTCATGAATAAGATTAATCAGGCACGTTCGCAGAAGAAGATCCGCGGTAATTGCTTCTGGTATGCTTATCAGGTCGACGAGAACGCTTTCCATGTGCGCGATTTCCTCAAGCATAGCGTCTTCTGTGGCCAGGCGGCACTCCCTGCATTCTCAAATCTGTCGGACAAGGAGCCAGAGCGTGTCATAGATCTCGATGGCGATCTGGTCAATGCGCCTAAAGGTCTCGCTCTCAATCTCAAGTGGAAGGCTCCAAAGACTTCCGATCCTCGTCAGCAGCCACGATATTATAATGTGTACCGCTTTACCAAGGGAGAGAAGGTGACTATCGGTAGCTTGTCGCACCTCTATACCCGTGTCACTGGTACTCAGCTTTACGACTATAACATCTCTACCTCAGGCAAGTATACTTACGTCGTCACAGTTGTCGATGCCTATCACAACGAGGGTAAGCAAGCGAAGAAATCCTTTAAGATCAACGTCAAGTAACGATAATCCGATCAACATTCATTCTCATGAAGCGCCTTATCGCCGATAGTGGTTCCACCAAGACCGCCTGGGCTTTAGTCGATGAGCAACCTGGCCTTCCGAAGGTCATCCTCACCGCACAGACTCAGGGTCTCAATCCGCTCTATGTCAGTGCAGAAGAAATCTCTTCGGCTCTGAAGCTCGTGCTGACAAAGATGAATATCCAGCGTCCTGATGAACTCTATTTCTATGGTTCTGGTTGTAGCGGAGAGCGAATCTCGATGGTCGAACAGGCGTTGAGAAAGCATCTGACTCCGATGACGCATGTGGAGGTCAAGAGTGATCTTGTCGGTGCTGCGAAAGCCTTGTCTGCTCAGTTCGGTGCGACAAATAACTCCTCACTCCCTTTTATCGCGTGTATTCTTGGCACTGGAGCCATCGCCGCAAAATACGAGCCATCGTCTGATCAGCTGACTCCTATGCCAGCTCTTGGCTATATCCTTGGCGATGAGGGTAGTGGAGCATGGTTCGGCCGTCATCTGCTAGGCGATTACCTCAAAGGTCAGATGCCTGCACAAGCAGCAGAGGCTTTTGTGGAGGATTTTGGTAAGATCACTCCTGAGCAAGCCATTCGTCATGTCTATCAGATGCCATGTCCTAACCGCTATCTGGCTACGCTAGCCAGCTTCCTTAAGCGTCACGAAGACTTGCGCTATGCTCAAGAACTATCTTATCGGGGTATCGATGCTTTCTGGCGTCGCAACGTGATGCGCGTCGATGACGATGTACGCGACGTCCGACTGGTGGGTAGCGTGGCTTATTATCTTGATAAGTATGTACGTCAAGTGGCAGAGTATCATGACTATGTCGTGACGCGTATTCTTAAGGATCCGATTGAGGGACTGATCTGAAGAATGTAATTGTTAAATTGTATTATACAAGTAGCAAATTTGGCTCTTTTGTGCATAAACTCAGTACTTTAGCGCCCTCTATTGATAGGAGAATGAAAAAAAATATCTATCTTTGCGGGCGATTTTGCAAAAACTAACTATTCGTTAATGGCTTTTACTCCACACAACGGTGGCGGTCCTAACCGCCCAAAACCACAAGGTGCCCCACGTCCACAGGGCCCACGTCCACAGGGTGCTCGTCCTCAGATGAACAATGGAAACAACAAAGATGAGCATCGTATCAATGAGCGTATCCGTGGCGTCAAGGAGGTCCGCCTCGTAGGTGACAACGTTACCATGGGCATCTATTCCATCCAGGAAGCCATGCGTATCGCTGAGGATCTCGAGCTCGATCTCGTAGAAATCAGCCCTACTGCAGTGCCACCTGTATGTAAGGTCATGGACTACCAGAAGTTCTGCTACCAGCAGAAGAAGAAGGCTAAGGAGGCAAAAGCTAACGCCGCTAAGGTAGTAATCAAGGAAATCCGTTTCGGTCCTCAGACCGGTGAGGCTGACTATGAGTTCAAACTCCGTCATGCCAAGGAGTTCCTTCAGGAAGGCTCGAAGGTCAAGGCTTATGTCTTCTTCAAGGGCCGTTCTATTCTCTTCAAGGAGCAGGGTGAGGTTCTCCTCCTCCGTTTTGCTAACGACCTTGAGGATTTGGCTAAGGTTGAGAGCCTTCCAGTGCTCGAAGGCAAGCGCATGATCGTCATGCTCTCGCCAAAGCAGCAGCCTAAGAAGAAGGAGCAGCCAGCTAAGTCAGAGCGCCGCGAAGAGAAGCAGCAGAAGACCGTTGAGATCAAGGGCGCTGCTCCAGAGCCAGAGCGCGATGTAACAGAAACTAACCCTCTTGCAGCTGCACTTGCTGGTGCAGGTCTGAAGGGTGAGTAATTTATACATTTTTTAATTTAATAACAACAATGCCAAAAGTTAAGACTAACTCCGGTGCCAAGAAGCGTTTTGCGCTCACCGGATCAGGAAAGATCAAGAGAAAGCATGCTTACAAGAGCCACATCTTGACAAAGAAGACCAAGAAGCAGAAGCGTAACCTTACCGGTTTCGAGGTTCTTGACAACTCAAACAAGAACATGGTTCGCGAGCTCCTTTGCCTCAAGTAATCATCCTTTTTCCATCTATTAACCAAACTGCTGTATTAAGTGGCCACTCGGCCCGCGGCGTTTAAATCAACTTTTACACTATGCCACGTTCGGTAAATCACGTAGCGTCACGTGCAAGACGCAAGAAGATTCTCCACCTCACCAGAGGTTACATTGGTGCCCGCAAGAATGTGTGGACCGTTGCTAAGAATACCTGGGAGAAGGGTTTGACTTATGCATTCCGCGATCGTCGTAACAACAAGCG
>JAZRXZ010000093.1:0-18566 GCA_045600445.1 Bacteroidales bacterium
AGCATCAAGGATGCGGATAAGAAATACATGATCTGCACACACTTCGATGACGGATGGATTTCTCGCTCTCCAATTCAGTCAAGTGTCAAAACTGCGGATGCTGTGCCTGGAGCAAAAGTAGGATACTTTAATCTGCAGGAACAAGGCGATAAAGTGTATGGCGGCAAGGATAGAACTCAATTATATCATTACTGCATACACTGGTTCACTCATCAGGCAGCTGAAGTATTAGGTTTGGAGTTTATTGCGGGTAAATATCCTGATATAGATGGCGATGTGGCAATATCCGATAAGGTGGCCGAGACAATGTCTGTGGCCCCTGGAGATATCATTTATGTGTTCGATATTTGGGAACAGAAGAAAGTAGCTGCTACCGTCACAGGTGTTTTCAAATCTCACCCTGCGAACTCAGATCTTGACGAATGTGATGTGCTTATAAATGAGGAGGAAGAGATACTCTCGACACCCGATAATAACTTCAACTATAACGGTGTTGTATCATTGGCTAATGCTGATGATGCCGATAAGTTCCTGGACATCCTGCGCAAGAATGCATACGAATCCATGAAGAGTCGAGTTGAAGAATATAATAAGCAGTTTGGAACCAATTTTGGTGAGGATTTCATCCAGCAGAACATGCAGCAATTCAAATTGGTGCCGTTATCGGAATTGCATTTCTCAGACGTAACGGATGATGTAAAGATGCGAGCTTCTCGTTCCACGGTTTATGAGATGGTAGGTATTGCTCTGCTGATTATTCTCATCGCCTTCATCAACTTTGTCAACTTCTTTGTGGCGCTTGTACCTGAGAAGATGCGTTCCGTTAATATCCGCAAGGTGTTTGGAGCGTCACGCGCTTCTCTCGTCTGGGAGTTTGTCAAAGAAGCGCTTATCTATGTGGGTGTGGCCATCGTGCTTGCCTGTATTCTGATATTGACAATTTCCAGAAGTCCGATAAATGAATTTACTGATGGAGGTGTCGGGCTTGGTCAGAACGTGCTTGCTTTCTGTGTCTTGATAGCAGTTTCGGTAATGTTTGCTGTTCTTTCGGCTTTGTTTCCGGCGTTGTATGTCACACGTGTAGACGCTGCCATTGGAGTGAAGAGTGGCTTCTCACGCAGTCGTGCTGGTTTGGTATTGAGAAAGATACTTATTACCTTGCAGCTGGGAGCAGCTGTAGCTATGATGATCATCTCTGGAGTCTTTTTCATGCAATTTCGCCACATGACCTCACAACAATTGGGTTTCGACAAAGAGAACCTGTATGTGGCCGGAATGCCATATTATAAGCCTGAAGTCAAATCGAGAGTTGAGTCAATAACAGGAGTGAAAGCAGTTACAGCTTCAAGTGGTTATGTAACAGGTAATGCTGGTATGACACATGGCGTTGCAAAGGACGATATTTCGCTCACTCTTAAGGTTCGTAAGGTATTGCCTAACTATCTGGAAGTGGTGGGTATTCCACTCTTTGCAGGTGTAGGTTTTACAGATAGTAATGTCGGGTCTTTGATTGTTGAAGATGCCATAAAGGATTTTGGTGATGAACAGAAAATACAGGAACTTATCTCGACAGCCAATGATTATAAACTGGCAGGTTTTTGTGCTAACACCAATAGCAAACCTGCTACAGACAAGACAGAAAACGGCATTGAAGCCTATACGAATGTGGGTAATGATTATCGATATCTGTATTTCTTGATTGTCCGGTCAGAGCCGAATGTTGATCCGAAGGCGTTTATCGCTCAGCTGAAGCAAGCCGTTGTGGAAGAGTATCAATTGGATGAAGAAATGAACGTTTGGACAGTAGACACAGAGCTAGAGAAGCGCTATTCCCGTTTCATGCGCCAGTCGCAGATCTTCGGTCTCTTCTCGCTCGTAGCCATCATCATTGCCTTGATGGGAGTCTTTGGCATTGTCCTCTTTGAAACCGAGCATCGCCGCCACGAAACTGCTGTGCGTAAGGTACTTGGAGCAGAGGGTAATGACATCGTAGGTCTTTTCTGCAAGCAGTATGTAGCTACTGTAGTCATCGCCTGTCTCATTGCCACACCTGTTGCCATTTACGTCACTCGCGAGTGGCTGGAGCAGTTCACCACTCAGGTCTCAGTGTCTCCTTGCCTCTACCTTGCGGCATTTGCGATTGTTGCCATCCTCACCCTGGGCATCATCATCGTCAGGACAATTTCGGCAGCAAAGGAGAATCCGGTGAATAATCTGAAATCGGAATAGTTTCAGTTAACAACGCATTGTAACAAGTAACAATTAACAATAAGGAAAATAGTGTAACTAATGAAAAGCTATTTTACATTTCTATCACGAAACAAACTCTATACCATTATACAGCTCTTTGGTCTTTCTGTGTCATTGGGAGTTGTGATCTTGCTGGCATCTTATGCTCGCACAGAGTTTAATGTTTCTGCCAAGAAAGTGACCGATGAACCTATCTATGCATTAGGTCCAAGTGATTTTATCGGTATGACTTTAGGCACCCCGAAAGCTTTCTTCCCATCGGTTCCAGAGATTAAGGATTGGACAGCGATTTCAACCAGGCTTGGAGTGTATGCCAATGTGGGAGATGAAAGTTATCAGTCTAATTTATTTGCAGTTGCGTCAAATTTCTTCCAGTTCTTTGACTATAAACTGGAAGGATGCCTAAGAGAGGAGGTCCTTACCGATGACGAACAAGTAATCATGATGGAATCATTTGCCCGTAAAGTTTTCGGTACAGAAAATCCTATAGGAAAAACTATTAGCATAGGGAAAAAGGATTATCACGTTGTTGGAATAGTGGAGGACTTCGGCAATAAGGATGTGTTCCGACCTGTGGATATGCTGGTAAGCATAAAATATATGGAAGAAGCGTTCAGGGAAATGGATAATTTTGGTTCACTCGTCCCACTTGTTCACCTTACCGAAGGATCTTCTCCTGAAGCGGTGGCCGATAAACTTTTGGAAAAATACATGGCGTACTGGGATTTCTGGGGCGATAAGGACAATGAGACAGCGATGCTGAGTGGTTCAGAGTTATTTGAACTGGATGATATTTATTTAGGTAAAAACACTCCTGCTACCGACACATTCCGCACAGGAGATGCCGACTTGGTAGAGATTCTGTTGATTGTAGCTCTTATTCTGCTGGTTTCGGCAATCTTCAACTACATCAACCTGACACTTGCACAAGCAGGAAAACGTGCTAAGGAGATGGCGACACGCCATCTGTTAGGCGAATCTTCGGCAAGGATAACATTGCGTTATATTTGTGAATCTTTCTTTATCACTGCATGTTGTTTCCTGTTCGGATGCTTGATTGCCTATCTGGTGCTTCCTTGGTTCAACAATGTCCTACATGCCGACATTTCTTTCTCGCTAGATTATGCAAGCTTTGTATTTTCAATCTTTGCCTTGATAGTGATTTCGGTCATTTGCGGTTCAGTGCCAGCCATGTTGGTATCACGATTCAATATGCTTGATGTGCTCAAGGGTTCATTCCGCTACCAGAACAAACTGGTTTTGTCGCGAATCTTCATCGGATTGCAATGCATCATTAGTACAATACTCTTGGCCGTTTCACTTACGACCTACACCCAGATGGATTACCTGATCAATATGCCAACAGGCTATAACACTAAAGATTTGATGCAGGTTACAACTTACCAGATCAGTTATGAAGCAGATAAGCGAAACATCTTGAAGGACCGTTTAGAGGTACTTCCTGAAATCGAGAAGATAGGAGTTATCGGAAATAGTAGCCCAATAAACTGCGGCTTTAATGGTGTGCATAGACAAGGTGAACAAACCGCCACTTCTTGGTTGTGGCTTTCTCGCATGGATTCTGTCTCTTTCCAGCTATTGGGATTTAAAGTAAAGGAAAAGTTCTCTGACCCACTTCCTGGTCAGGTATGGCTGACAAGCAGCGGAAAGGAATACTACCAGTTGACGCAAGACAATCCAGGAATTGGAGGAAGTACAGAGAAGCCAATGTACGTATCATGTGGCATTCTGGAAGATTTTCGTATGGGAACCGCTATCCGCGAACCGGAAGAGAACAGTTATAATGCTATTCAAATCATAGATCCAGATGCCCCGTGGAGCAGATATTTGCTTGTAAAGACTCATGGAGATCATGAAAAAATCCAGAGCAAGGTTCGAGCTGTATGTATGGAAGTTGCAAAAGAGATTACAGGAATACCTATGGAACCTGAAATTGAGTATCTGGACGATGTGCTGTACAATGGCCTCAGAAAGAAACTTGATTTCATGAAACTGATCATAGGCTTCATGATGGTATCGCTAATAATCTCGGGCATGGGCCTTTTCGGCATGTCTGTTTACTATAGCGACCAACAGCGAAAGTCCATTGCTCTGCATCGCATTATGGGTTCGGAAATATCACAAGCGGTGGTTAACCTGTCTCGTCCATTCCTAATCACATCGGCAGTTGCTATTGCGGTTGCAATCCCGATAAGCATCAAATTGATGGAGTACTATCTTGAAGGTTTCTGCTATAGGATAGAGTTCCCTTGGTGGATCTTGGTAGTCACAGCCATACTTGTGGTAATTATTACTATGATCTGTGTTTTGAGTCAGATAATCCACAGGGCTATGGCTAATCCGGTAGAATCAATAAAAACTGAATAGAAGTGGACAAAATATCTTCTATTAGCAGCAACGAAAAAAGTTTGTAGTTGCAAAAATATTTTTTCCTAACTAGAGAAAAATATTTTCCTAACTGGAGAATTATTTCTGCCTAACTGCAAACGCAAATGCCTCTATCTAGAGACGTACCTTTTGGGTCTTAACTTACGACCGGTCTTTGTCTTAACTTAAGACAGCTGTTGGTCTTAACTTAAGCTTCGAAAAAGGATAAGAAAAGGGCAATAAAAAAACAGAACTAAATTAACAATAAAAAACTATAAAATTATGATCAAAGTTTCTAACCTCAGCAAGATCTTCCGTACAGAAGAGATCGAGACAACGGCTCTCAATGGTGTTTCATTCGAAATCAAGGATGGCGAGTTTGTAGCCATCATGGGTCCTTCGGGTTGTGGTAAGTCCACATTATTAAATATATTGGGCTTGCTCGATAATCCTACCGAGGGCAGCTACCTGTTCGGTGATGCCGAAGTAGCGAAGCTCAAGGAGAAGGAGCGCACCCGCTTCCGCAAAGGCAACATCGGCTTCATCTTCCAGAGCTTCAACCTCATTGACGAGCTTAATGTCTATGACAACATCGAGCTGCCTCTCCGCTACCTCGACATCCCAGCATCGGAGCGCAAGCAGCGTGTCACCGAGATGATGAAGCGCATGAATATCAGCCATCGCGCCAAGCACTTCCCACAGCAACTCTCTGGTGGTCAGCAGCAGCGCGTGGCCATCGCTCGTGCTTGTGTAGCTAATCCTAAGCTGATCCTCGCAGATGAGCCTACGGGTAACCTTGACTCAAAGAATGGCCGCGAGGTGATGCAGCTCCTGCAAGAACTCAACAGCGAAGGTGCGACCATCGTTATGGTAACCCACTCGCAGAAGGATGCTGCGATGGCACAGCGCACCATAGATTTGTTTGATGGAAAGATTGTGAGCGATGTGAAGAATGAGCTGTAATGAAGTATCTGTTTCATAATTTCATCAACACCCTCCGCCACTACAAGGCCAGCAGCCTGCTGAATATCTTCGGCATGGCTGTAGCCTTCGCGGCATTCTATGTGATACTGACGCAGGTAAGGTGGGGATTCACGTACAACCAAGGCTTGCCGGATGGAGAGCGCATCTTTGTGATGACTATGCCATCGCCTCAGGCAGCGGGGAAACAGACCCTCTTCTTCAATCGTCCTTTGGCAGAACAGGTGTGTGCATCGGCTCCAGGAGTAGAGGCATACGGAATAGCTGAACTCAGCCTTAGTCGTGACGAATCATTTTTGTATCTCAAGGATAGAGAAACCATTCGTAAGGTGAGTACTGTGGTTCAGAATTTCTCTCAAGGCTCGATTTCTGTATTCGGTTTTGAAGCAGAGCAGGGATCCTTTGATGACTTCAACAGAGCAAATGCGATAGCTGTTTCGAGCAAATTTGCCAAAGAGAATCATCTTAAGGTGGGTGATGGACTCTCTTTTTCGAACACAGGAGATCCAATCTATGGTATGATCGTAGCTATCTGGAAGGACAAGTTTCCTGAGAACTCAGGTCCTGGAGGGATAGAGGCTGTCTGCAATCTTGGAAATCATTTTATTGATGACTGGTCAGAATCAGGTTGGCCCTATTTCGTTAAGCTGAAGAGTGTGAATGACGCAGCGAACTTCGAGGAGAGCGCAAGCGGTATTGTGAAGAAATTGTTGAAGGATCAATACGGAGGAGATGACGAATGGGCAGAACGTACAGCAGAAGAATTTAAGATTACTCTGATACCTTTTGAAGATGTTTATTACAGCTCCGATATCGAGTATAAATTGAATATCACCCTTTCGGGCAGCAGAGCAACAGACATCTCTTTGCTGGTAGTAGCTATCCTGATCATTCTCATTGCATTGATCAATTTTGTCAACTTCTTCTTCGCGTTGGTTCCTGCCAGAGTCAGGAGCGTTAATACCTATAAGGTGTTTGGCACTTCGAGAACTACTTTGGTGCTCAATTTCATTATGGAATCGGTAGGGTTAGTGGTGCTTGCACTGATGGTGGCCGCACTGATGGTAGTGGCGTTTGCTAAGTCACCAGCCATAGAAGTGCTCAATGCTCCGATAGATGCAGCATCGAATACTCAGATACTGATTACTACGATTGCCGTAGCACTAACAGGTGCGGTAGTGGGTAGCATTGCACCTGCATTCTACATTACCTCCTTCCAGCCAGCGATGGTACTCAAAGGGTCGTTCGGCACTTCTAAATCGGGTAAGATGCTTCGTAATCTGCTGATTGGAGTGCAGTTTGCCATCTCGATATCGCTCATCATTTGCGCCATCTTTGTGCGGTTGCAGCATAACTATATGATGAACTTCGATATGGGGTTCAATCAGGAAAACCTGATCTCTGGCCAGATGCCAAGTGCAGTAAGCTGGTGGAATGACAAGAACGAGGCCTTTGAGAACATGCTTCGAAACAATCCCGACATCGTGGACGTCACTTGGGCAGAAGGGCAGATCGTAAACGTCAGCAGAATGGGATGGGGACAGGAATATAAAGGTGAAGACATCGAGTTCCAATGCTATCCTGTAGCTTACAACTTCCTGGACGTAATGGGTATTGAGATGGTTGAAGGACGAAACTTTACCAAGGCTGATGAGTTGGCGGAAGACGGTGTGATCATTTTCAACGAAGAGTCGAAAAGGAAATACAATGTCACACTCGATTCTCAAGGTCCGAGTCATCATGAAGAAGGGAACTCTGTGATAGCAGGTATCTGCAAGGACTTCCATTTCCGTCCGTTGCAGTATGGCAACTACCCATTTACCTTCTACCTCTTTGGTCGGGATCATTCCTGGAGGCCTCAAGGCTTGAGACACATCTATGTGAGAATAGCTACAGGTGCTGATCCGTATAAGGTCATGGAATTTATTCATAACGCTGTGATTGAACTCATCCCTGATGTGGATCCTGACACCATCTATCTGCACCTCTTTGACGAGGAACTTGCCCGCAAGTATAAGGCCGAAGATAAGCTCAGTAAGCAGGTGACAGCCTTCACGCTGGTGGCTATTATTCTCTCACTCATGGGTGTGTTCGGCTTGGTGCTCTTCGAGACACAGCACAGGCGCAAGGAGATTGCCATTCGTCGTGTGATGGGTGCCGAAGTGAATGATGTCCTGCAGATGTTCAGTCGCAAGTATTCGGTCATCGTGCTCCTCTGCTTCGTGATTGCCGCCCCTGTCAGCTATCTGGTCATCGACCGCTACCTTAGCACCTTTGCCTATCGCACAGCCATCAGCTGGTGGGTCTTCGTCCTCGCTCTAGCCATTGTCCTCTTTGTGACTCTTGCCATTGTGGTGGTGCGCAGCTGGAGTGCGGCTACGAGCAATCCGGGGGAGGTGATCAAGGCGGAATAACTTTTTGTAACTGTAAATTCATTGCATTTTAACCTCTATTTTTACCAGCTAATAGCAAGAATTGAGGTTAAAATGAGATTTGAAGTTAATTAATTTCTCCTTTTAACATTTTTGTTGTATCTTTGCCACTCAAAAAGGTGGTAACCTTACCACCTTTTTAAATTACTCCATCTGTTTAATTGGGATATTATGAAGCACGGTAAAATCCTCGTAGTAGATGACAATCAGGGCATACGAAGTGCCTTGAAGTTGTTATTGACGCCTCAGTTTGCTGAGGTGCAGCTCATCGCTTCGCCTAAGACGCTGGTCAGCACTATGGAGAGTTTCATGCCCGATGTGGTATTGCTTGATATGAACTTCTATACGGACATCAACACGGGCAATGAAGGATTGTACTGGACGAGCGAGCTCCGGAAGATGTATCCCGATGTGCAGATTGTACTGTTCACTGCTTACGCAGACATTGCATTGGCCGTAGAGGGAATGAAGCGAGGAGCCTTTGACTTCATTGTGAAGCCGTGGGATAATGAGAAGCTGATTGCAACGCTTCATGCAGCATACGAGGTTACGCCCAAAGCGAAGAAGACCCATGAAAATAAGAGCAATGCAATCATGTATTGGGGCAATAGCCAACAGATGCAGGAAATCCGTCACAGCTTGGAGAAGATAGCCCCAACGGATGCCACTGTGCTTATTACTGGAGAAAACGGTACGGGCAAGGACGTACTGGCTCGTGAGATTCACGCCCTGAGCAGCCGCCATCATCATCCGATGGTGTGTGTCGATGCAGGTGCCATTACAGAAACACTCTTCGAGAGTGAACTGTTCGGCCATGTAAAAGGAGCATTTACCGATGCTCACACCGACCATGTCGGCAAGTTCGAGCAGGCCAATGGTGGAACATTGTTTCTGGATGAGATTGGTAATATTCCCTTGCACCTTCAGGCCAAGCTGCTGCGCGTATTACAGAACAGAACCGTGACCCGAGTGGGTTCGGAGAAGCAGATTGAGATTGACATCCGCCTGATCTGTGCCACGAATATGAATCTGGAGAAGATGGTTCATGATGGGCATTTCCGTGAGGATCTTTATTATCGCATCAATACGATGCAGATGCATCTTCCTCCTCTTAGGGACAGAGCCGAAGACATCCTGCCATTGGCCAAGATATTCCTGATGAAGTATGCCAAGAAGTATCATCGCCCAGTAGAAACAATCTCAGAGGAGGCTGCTCTTCGACTGACCTCACACGCCTGGAGTGGCAATATCCGTGAGCTTCAGAATGTCATTGAGAAGGCGGTGATCCTGTCTGAAGGGAAAGCATTGCAATTGAAAGATCTCTCGATGAATACTCTGGCAAAGGCAACCTCCACCATCAGCCAGACGCTCGATGAAGCCGAGGAGAAGACAATCAGAGACACATTGATTCGATGCAATGGCAACCTCAGTATGGTGGCCAAAGAGTTGGGCATCAGCCGTCCGACACTATATAGTAAACTAAAGAAATACGGAATCTGATGGAAGTCTGGCAAACCATAATAGCGGTAGTTATCATAGTTGTTTTGACTATGATAGTTACCGCTGTTTATATTCGAGAAAAGGATCGCAAGAAGCTGGAGTACATGCTTGATGCTTTTGAGGATGAGGAATACAACTTCCGCTTTCAGGAGAACTCAAAGTTCAACAAGACACTGAACCGTATCAAGTGGATTGTAGAGCGCCGTCGTCAGCAGCACGAACAAGAGTCATGGACAAAGCTGATCCGTGTCCTTACCCATGAAATCATGAATACTGTAAGTCCGATTGCATCACTCAGCGAGGCCTTGAGCCATTCGGCAAATGTCCCAGAGGAAGAAAGGGAGATGGACGTAAAAGCTGGACTAGAAACTATCGCATCCTCGTCAAAAGACCTCATTCGCTTCGTGGAATCTTATCGTGAATTGGCTGGTGTTGCTAAACCTATCCTGAAGGCTTTGATGCTGAATGATTTGGTAAATAAGGTCATAGATTTGACCAGCGAACAATGTGCTACTAACGAGGTCAGCTGCACGTATCAGCCTAAGACCGAGGACATCCTCATCTATGCCGACGAGTCGCAGATCAGCCGCATCCTTATCAACCTGATCAAGAACGCCATCCAGGCAGGTGCCAAACATATCTGGATCACGGCTGAGATAGACAGCAATGAGCAGACACACATCCACGTAGCCAATGATGGATTACCGATCACACCCGAAAGCCAGGAGCAGATCTTCATTCCATTCTTCACAACCAAACCAGAAGGATCAGGCATCGGGTTAAGCCTTTCTCGCCAGATCATGCGAGCTCACAATGGCACATTGGAGCTGACCAGGAGTGATGAAGAAAACACAGAATTCACAATGACATTCAAATAAGGAAGAAAAATGTTTTCTAGAAAAAAGACAATGAATATATTCTCAACAACCAAGGCCTCGCCGATCCAGAATATCCTTGGGTACAACTTATTAAAAAAGCAACAAGCGTAAAACAAAAAGAGTGTCAGGAAAAAACTGACACTCTTTTTGTTTATACCCATCCTCAATGTATGTATATCGTTAATTAGCGATTAGCGTACATTGATTCGTAATACTTCTCGTATTCGCCCGAGGTGATATTATCCATCCAGGCCTCGTTCTCCAGATACCACTTCACGGTCTTCTCGATACCCTCTTCGAACTGAAGCGATGGCTCCCAGCCGAGTTCCTTCTGGAGTTTGGTAGAGTCAATGGCGTATCGAGCATCATGACCAAGGCGATCAGTTACGTAAGTGATGAGGTCCAAGTCTGCACCTTCAGGACGACCCAGGAGACGATCCACGGTCTTGATGACAGTCTTGATGATATCAATGTTCTTCCACTCGTTGAAGCCACCGATGTTATAGGTCTCTGCGATAGTGCCGTTGTGGAAGATGGTATCGATGGCACGGGCATGATCAACAACATAGAGCCAGTCGCGTACATTCTCACCCTTACCATATACTGGCAATGGCTTGCGATGGCGGATATTATTAATAAATAAAGGTATCAGCTTCTCAGGGAACTGATAAGGGCCATAGTTGTTCGAGCAGTTGGTCACGATGGTTGGCATGCCGTAGGTATCGTGGAATGCTCTCACAAAATGATCACTCGAAGCCTTCGAAGCAGAGTATGGCGAGTGAGGATTATACTTCGTGGTCTCATAGAAGAAATCCTTGCCGTATGCCAAATGATGCTCTGAGCTTGAAGCCGTGGTGGTGAATGGAGGCTCAATACCCTCAGGATTGGTCATCTCCAATGCACCATAAACCTCATCGGTGGAGATGTGATAGAAGCGCTTGCCCTCATACTTCTCTGGCAATGACTCCCAATAGAGCTTAGCTGCCTGAAGCAAAGACAACGTTCCCATCACATTGGTACGTGCAAAGGTGAATGGATCCTTGATACTTCTATCCACATGCGATTCTGCAGCCAGATGGATAATACCATCAATCTTCTCTTCCTGCATCAGCTGATAGAATGCATCGAAATCGCAGATATCCATCTTCACGAACTTATAGTTTGGCTTATCCTCAATGTCTTTAAGGTTCGCCAAGTTACCCGCATAAGTCAGCTTATCGAGATTGATAATGTTATACTCAGGATATTTATTTACGAAAAGGCGTACCACATGGCTTCCGATGAAACCAGCGCCACCCGTGATTACTATATTCTTCATCGAGATTATTTCTTTAGATTATTAATGCAGGTTTTGAGAGAATCTGTCCAATAAGGAATCTTGATTCCAAATGTCTCCTTGATCTTGGTCTTGTCCAAAACCGAATATGATGGACGAGTCACAGGGCTTGGGAACTCATTGCTATGGCAAGGCTGAATATCACAAGCTGTCTGACCGCTATATTCTGCAATCATCTTGGTAAAGTCATACCAAGAGCAGACACCCTCATTGCTGTAATGATAAACACCAGCTACCGGCTTCTTCAGAGCGGCAACAATAGCTGTTGCCAGATCCCAAGCATAGGTTGGAGTGCCACACTGATCGAACACCACCTTCAACTGAGGTTTAGTGGCAGTAAGATTGAGCATCGTCTTGCAGAAGTTCTTGCCAAACTCAGAGTAGAGCCAAGCGGTGCGGATGATGATATACTTGCAGCCTGTAGCAATGATTCTCTCCTCGCCACGAAGTTTGGTCAATCCATAAACACCCGTTGGCGTACCCTTCTGATCCTCCTTACAAGGCGTATTATAAGGCTCCTTGCCGAACACATAATCGGTAGAGATCTGCACGAGCCAGCCATCTACTTCCTTCATTGCTTTGGCCAAGTTCTCAGGAGCTGTAGCATTGAGCTTCTCCACGAGTTCGTATTTCTCAGGATCCTCTGCCCCATCTACATTCGTCCAAGCGGCACAGTTCACAATGGCCTCCACCTTGTTCTCTGAAACCATCTTACGGATAGCTTCCAGATCGGTAATATCAAGGAATGTGGTCTCAAGACCTTCCACCTGATTTACGTCCGTGAAGATAAAATGAAGACCAAGACCCTCTAAATCTCCCTTAAGGGGAGACTTTTCCCCAGCCGAGGAAATATTTTTGGCAATGAGTCGCATCTCGTTTCCGAGCTGACCGTTGGCACCTGTTACTAATATATTCATACTTATTTGAAGTCCCCCTTTAAGGGGGATTTAGAGGGTCTATAAATTCGGATTTCCCGTCTCCTTCAGCTCCTCAATCACCTTGAGCAGATACTGACCATACTGATTCTTGATCATCGGCTGAGCCAACTCACGCATACGCTCCTCGGTGATCCATCCCTGGCGATAAGCGATACCCTCCAGACAACCGACCTTCAAGCCTGTACGCTTCTCGAGCACCTCAATATAAGTCGAAGCCTCTGAAAGCGAATCATGAGTACCCGTATCGAGCCATGCAAAGCCACGGCCGAGGGTCTGCACCTTCAGTTCGCCATCCTCCAGGAACTGCTGGTTCACAGTCGTAATCTCATACTCACCACGAGCAGAAGGCTTGATGTTAGCAGCCACATCCACCACCTTATTAGGGTAGAAATAGAGACCTACTACCGCATAGTTTGACTTAGGCTTAGCAGGCTTCTCTTCTATCGAGAGGCAGTTGCCCTCCTTATCGAACTCAGCCACACCATAACGCTCCGGATCAGAAACCCAATAGCCGAAGACCGTAGCCTTCTTCTCCACCTCAGCCGTACGTACAGCCTCCTTGAGCATACCCGTGAAGCCAGCGCCATGGAAGATGTTATCGCCCAACACAAGGCAAGCGCTATCATCGCCAATAAACTCTCGGCCGATGGTGAATGCCTGAGCCAAACCGTCTGGCGAAGGCTGCTCAGCATAAGTGAAGCTCACACCATAATCTGAGCCATCACCTAACAGGCGCTTGAAGCCAGGGAGGTCATACGGAGTCGAGATAATCAGGATCTCGCGAATACCAGCCAGCATCAACACACTGATAGGGTAATAAACCATTGGCTTATCATAGATCGGCATCAGCTGCTTGCTGATACCTTTCGTGATCGGATACAGTCGCGTACCCGAGCCACCAGCCAAAACTATTCCTTTCATTATACTATTCCTTTCGTTAAATTGTTAATATTCTTTTTTTTATCTCTACAATTTGAACTGCCACTAATGTATACTCTTTTTCACTCACATAACTCTGCGAGAGTGAGGTCAACTCAAATCTATGCTTCGAACTCCGGATACAGATTCACATCCATCGAGAATGGAGAATCGAAATCCTTGAGCAGTTCATGTTTCATATCTTTCTCACTAAGTATTGCCTCAGAGGTCGGAATCTGCCAGTCAATCCCCAGCGAATCATCGAGTATCGAGATACCGCCATCAGCCTGAGGCGCATAGAAGTTGTCGCATTTGTACTGGAAGACTGCCGTCGTAGAAAGCACCGAAAATCCATGAGCGAAACCTCGTGGCACGAAAATCATCTTATGATTCTCTTCTGTCAGCAGACAACTAACATGCTGTCCGTATGTTGGTGATCCCTTGCGGATATCCACCGCCACATCAAGCACCGCCCCCTTCACACATCGCACCAGTTTACTCTGTGTAAATGGCGGACGCTGGAAGTGCAACCCACGCATCACACCATAACTTGACATCGATTCATTATCCTGCACGAAACGGATGGTCTTTGGCAATCCCGGGCATGCATTCTCCTCCAGGATCTCCTCAAAGACACGCTGAGAAAAACTCTCAAAGAAATACCCACGAGCATCCTTATACACCCGCGGCTCCAAGATCAGCACACCCACTATATCAGTCTTTATTACATTCATTAAAAAAACTTATCAAGTTCTTAACGGCAAGGATTCACTCCTCACTCCTAACTCCTCACTCCTAACTCCTCACTATTCACTATCGCCTCCCTGATGCACTCCACAATGTATTTCACATCCTCATCGGTCACATAAGGGCCCGCAGGCAGGCAGAAGCCCACCTTGAAGAGCGATTCTGATACCCCATTCACATAAGCCGGAGCACCTGCATAAACAGGCTGCTTGTGCATAGGTTTCCACAGAGGACGGCACTCCACCTTTTTCTGGAGCATGAATACGCGCAGAGCTTCCACATTGTCATTAGGCTGGCAGTCGGTAGTGGCCGATGATACCGACTTGATCACACCTGCAGCACCACCCACGGCCGTCTTGACCACCTCCTTATAAGCGTTGTCCTGACCCTGGATTTTTACCTCAGGATCAAGAGTCGCAGCACAAAGCCAGAAATTCGAGTCAAAAACCAACTCCTCACTCCTAACTCCTAATTCCTCATTAGAAGGCTGTTTATGAATATGAACTCCCTTGACATCTGCAAGGAGTTCTTCATAAAGAGCCTGCACATGCTTATGGTGCGCGATGTGCTCGTCAAGCACCATCATCTGCCCTCGGCCTATGCCCGCACACACATTACTCATACGGTAGTTATAACCGATGGCTGTGTGTTCATAATAAGGATACGCGTCACGCGCCTGTGTAGCATACCACAGGATATTCTGAGCCGCCTCTTCAGGCGTCACAGAATAGTGAGTACTCCTCACTCCTCTCCGAGCTTGCTCGCGTGGAGCATCGCGTAACAACTCCTCACTCCTAACTTCATTTGCAACGACACCATTGCAAATGAGAGCGCCACCGCCCGAAGTCGTGATCATCTTGTTGCCATTGAAGCTCAGCACACCATAGCGTCCGAAGGTGCCCAACACCTGCCCCTTGTAGCGCGAGCCCATACCCTCGGCAGCATCCTCCACCACCGGAATGCCATACTTATTGGCAATAGCCATGATCTCATCCACCTTATAAGGCATACCATAGAGCGCCACAGGTACGATGGCCTTCGGCAGTTTACCCGTCACCTCCTTGCGGTCTATGATCGCCTTCTCCAGCAGCACGGGGTCCATGTTCCAGGTCTTAGGCTCAGAATCCACGAATACAGGCGTTGCCCCCAAATAAGTAATCGGGTGCGAAGAAGCACAGAATGTGAAGCTCTGCACTATCACCTCATCGCCTGGACCCACGCCACAAGCCTTCAGCGCCAGATGCACAGCTGCAGTACCAGCCGAAAGAGCTACCACCTTACTATCCAAAGGAAATGAATCCTGGGGGGCTCCATTATTCATTATTAATTTTTCATTATTCATTTTGGTTCGAACGTTAACGAATTTCTCAAGCGAATGCTCGAATTCGTTGACATTCGGACCGAGTGGCACCACCCAGTTCGTATCAAACGCCTCCTTCACATATTTCTGCTCCCATCCCTCCTCACTCATGTGAGCCAGACACAGGTATATCATCTTTCTCTCGTCAGCCATAGCATCAATTATGAATTATAAATTCTCAATAAAGCATTAAAACAAGCCTATCACTCAATAGGCTTGCTTATCATGCCCCGGCAGCACCTGCCAGATGGTCTTAAAGAAAATCTCTATGTCGAGTAGTGGAGTCCAGTGCTCGATATACCAGATATCGTGCTCCACACGGTCCTTCATTTCCTCCACCATCTTCGTCTCACCACGGCAGCCGCTCACCTGTGCCCAGCCCGTGATACCCGGTTTAGCCAGATGGCGCACCATGTAGTTACCTATCAGTTCAGAATACATCTCCGTATGATACTCCATGTGCGGACGAGGCCCGATCACACTCATATCGCCCAGGAATACGTTCAGGAACTGAGGCAGCTCATCAATAGAAGATCTACGCAAGAAGTCGCCAAACGGAGTCTTTCTCGGATCATTCTCCGTAGCCTGCAGCTTGTCAGCCTCGGCATTCACCTTCATCGACCTGAACTTATAGATCATAAACGACTTACCATTGTAACCCGTTCTGGCCTGACGGAAGTAGATCGGGCCCACATTGCCCGTCACCTTGTTGCCGATCCAGACGAAGAGCAGCACAAACGGATATAGCGTAAACAAGAAGAGACCCGAGATGAGCAGATCCACCATTCGGCGGCCTATCTTGGACAGAGGCGTGTTCATCGGCTCCTCGCGCAACTTGATCACCGTCACCTTACCGAAGTTACGGAAGGTCATCTGTCGGTGCGGATAGCCATCCATCGTAGGCAGATAGAAGAAGTCCATAAACTGCTCATTGCAGATCTGCACGATCTTGTCTACCTCCTTCTGGCACATAGCCGGTGGCAGCGAGCAGTATACCTCCTCCACACGGTTCTGACGCAGCCACTCGTAGCAGTCATCCACTGTACCCAGAAACGTGCCACCCTCAGGCACCGTCTCAGCGCCATTCGAAGTAAAGAATCCCCTCACACAGTAGCCCGTAAACAACTGGCCATAGCCCATCTCCTTATAAAGACGATGCGCCACCACATCGGTACCGATGATCACCACATGCCTAATGTTATGACCCATCTTACGCACCATACGCACCAGCTTATTAGCCACGAAGTGCCAGATAGTGATAAGGGGCAGAGTGATACAGAAGCATTCAAAGAGCAATCTGCGAGGCACCACCTTGTCGATCAGCGCCAGCATGATCGTAAAGAGCAGGTAGGTGAGCATGGTCTGCTTCACCGCACGCCACAGCACAGTCAGGATCTTGATCTTACGTTCATGCAGCCTCAGGCCTATGACAAAGATCGAAATCGTCAACGCCATAAAGAGCATCGCAAAGATGCCCTTATCCAGCCCGTTCGACAGATCAAGACCCGCCAGCTCACCGGCAGGCAAAGAGCCGAGAAGCCAACCCAGCACCCCCAGATGTATAGTTAGATCTACCAGAAAGACTGGCACCTTATAGTAAAGGAATTCCCTTGACGACTGTTCTTTCATAGTTTAATGCGTCCACAGATAATAAAATTAACGCGACAAAGATAATAAAAAAAGTTAATCCATCATTACATGACCCAGAAAAAACTACTAAAATCACAAGAAAAACTCTTTTAGGGGCAATTTTAGACCTAAAAGAGCAAAAAACTAACAGTGATGACACAAAAAAACATAGCCCCAGACTGCGCCACAACCAATGATTACATTTCCTGTGGTGAATAATCCCGGGAGCATGGCGCAACTTTCCATATTTCAGGTCTCGTACCTTGCCAGTTGCACTTTTCTTTGCTTTTTCTTGAGGAGCGAACACCTGACGCAGAATCACACCCATAAGGAATGAAGCTTTCTGCTGAAGGTGCTCGATATCCTTATCCCTGATGGAAGGATGTTCACTCAATGGCGTTTCCGGACCTTTCTTGCGCGTCAATCCTTCGTCTTCCGCCCAAAGTTCTATTGACTCTGGCTGTTTGAGGAACCATGCCTCCATCTCCTGAATCCAGAAACTCACATGGTCGATCTTTTCCCGAAAATGTTGGGTATGGCAGTCTCTCGTATGCAATTTTTATTACGCAAAAATCAATACCCAAATACCCCCTCCCAATACAACTTATCGCTGAAGCTAAGCTCAATGCCGGTTTGGTCAAAGAAACTGAGGCTGTAAGTTTGACGAGTGGCGCGAACACGAGGGAAGCGCTCCGAAACTACCACAAGAACCTCTTTTTCAGAGAACGAAGCAATAATCGGACTGAACATTTTAATATCGCCATATCCGAATATCGATTCTTTATATAACTTTGTATATTCAATAAGGACGCGAATCTTTTCTGTTTCCACTACAATATCTTAACGTGAGTTCGATGACTCTATTTCTCTTTAATTAAATTAGCAATATCATTTTCGCACCCAATGTCCCGTCTTTGAAGAACCTTCCCACACGAGTCCAAGAGCCTTCAAGTCGCGCTTGATGGTGTTAAGATGCACTCCAAACTTCACACACAAATCATCCTTCGATATTGTTTCATCACTTTCAATCAACTCCAGTACTCTTTTCTGGCGTTCATTCTTGGAAAGATTTCGACCTGTACGGTTAAGCAGCACAAAATCTGATTTTCCCATCTTCAATCCAGCCAGCGAGTTCATCATCAGCCATTGCAACAGCAATAGAAGCCAAAGCAGAACTCCCAGCTTTAGACCAAGACATTCCGTTATGCT
>JAZRXZ010000094.1:0-1173 GCA_045600445.1 Bacteroidales bacterium
TGCCCCTGCGTCCTGCCAGTCTCTTGTAACGTGACGATATGAAGGTTTCCTTGGTTCTGCTTGCCGCCCATGCACATTCGGTGATTACCGCTTTCGTCGCTTTGTTGCCGTGGTTCGTGTGCGAGCTTTTTTTTTGCCTGCACTCTCGTTGTTTCCCGGACTCAGTCCCGCCCATGATGCAATGTGCGCATCGGTAGGGAACACTTCCATATCCACGCCAATCTCAGCAAGGATGTCGATAGCGGATGTGCGTTTGATGCCTGGTATTTCACACAGGAGCGATACTTCTTCCTCAACTGGCTGCATGTAGCGGTTGATTTCCTCGTCAATAACCTTTATCTGGCTTTCGAGGTTTGTTATACTCTGACGGATGGCACGAAGCATGAACTTGTGATGTTCAGTGAATTTGCCTTCCACAGCAAGGGCGATTTCCTCTTGAGAGCTCTTCAGTTTCCAGTGGGTGCACAAGGATGCAAGGAACTCTGGATTCGTATTGCCTGCAAGTACATTATCTATAACCTCCGTACAGGTCTTGCCAGTCACGTCACTGAACACGCTGGAGAGTTTGAGATTGGCATCCTCGAACACTCGTATCATGCGGTTGTGCTCGGCTGCTACGTTCTGTACCAACTTACGGCGGTAACGTGTCAGGTCACGGAGCTCGCGCTGTTCCTTTGGGGGAACAAAGCTGCCCTTGAGAAGACCTGCACGAAGCAGCTTGCATATCCAGGCAGAGTCTTTCTTGTCCGTCTTGTGACCAGGAACATACTTTATGTGACGGGCATTGACCACGAGGATGGTCAGTCCTTCACATTCAAGGATGTTGAACACAGGCTTCCAATAGACACCAGTACTCTCCATTGCAACATGGGTGACACCTAATGACAATAGCCATTCTTTCAATTCTGTCAATGATCGCGTTGTGGACTTGAAGGTGCGTGTTTCACGATTGATTCCTTCGCCTTCCACTGTCGCCACTATTTCCACTTTGTGGACATCCAAACCGCAGCATCTCGTTGCTATAGGTTCAAACTCTACGTTCTTGTTTCTTGCCATATGCTCGTCAATTATAGGTTGTGGCGACAAAAGTAATCAAAGTCCTACACTTACGTGCAGAAAGTAATCACTTTTCATTCCCTTTGACGAGCCGAAGGCCTCATGTACGTTTCATTT
>JAZRXZ010000095.1:0-31820 GCA_045600445.1 Bacteroidales bacterium
AAAAGTGGATAAAATCGTCTGCAAGGCAGAAAATTTCAGTAACTTTGTCCTCGGTAAACATAGCGATATTATTTGGTTTTATTTGTTTTGTGGTTATTACAAATATACGAATAATATCGCTATTTACCAAATTTTCAATCAATTATTTTTCGTCGAACTCACGTTAAATAAAACAAGTGTATTGGTAAGGAGTTGGCAAAAACAAGGGCGGGATTCCTGCAATGGAGTCCCACTTTCTTTTCACCCTACAAGATAATAGTTAAAGAATAAGAATATCGGTCGCGAAGATTTGGCAATATCGACAAAATTGCTTATCTTTGCAGCCGATATTTCTTCTTTGAAGAAATTGGTCGGATATAAGTATTTGATAATCATCATGCGAGCAATCTCCATCAAACAGCCTTTGGCGAGCCTCACAGCAGCAGGTATCAGAGACCTGGATGTTCAGAACCGTGACACGAAGTATCGTGGACGGGTGCTGATCCATGCATCTTCGAGACGTGTCAGCAAGGATTGCGGCAAAGATATGACGGTCGATCAGTACTGCCAGCTCAGGAATGCGCAGGCGCTGGGAGTGATTCCGTATGATGAAGAAGTGCCGCTATCAAGCATCATCGGGTTTGCTGAGCTGGTGGATTGTACGGCTGAACCGACGGATTCGGATTGGGACACGGGCAATGGTATCCGGTGGGTGCTTAGGAATCCGAGGATCTTCGATACTCCTATCACGGGTATCAAGGGAAAGCAAGGACTGTTCGACTTGCCGGAACTGACCGAGGAGATGCTTCCCTCCCATCATGAACCTGCCACGATGTGGTCAGAATATCACGAAGGAGTGGCTTCGATCTCGATGACCAATGAGGAGATTGACCGACAGCTGGACTTCTGGCCTATCTCGCTCTGCATCTGTAGCGACGGGCTTGCCGAGCCGCTGATGGAGGGTAGGTGTCCTAAGCCGATCTCGATCATCAATCTGGTATCGAAGACCCGAACTATAACCTATAAGGTAAGAGAGGTACGAAGGTGGGAGGACAAGCTTTTCGGTCAGCCACTCTCCTATCTGTCTATTGAGCTTGATCTGAAAAGATAACAATCATGTCAAAACAGAATACAAGTATATTTCAACGCCCACTTTGGGTAGCGTTGTTTGGCTTTACCGCGGTTTTTGTATGGGGTTGGGCCTACCCGCTCATCAAACTTGGGTTTGCAGAATTTGCCATTACGCCCGACATGACAGGAAGCAAGATGCTCTTTGCTGGCATCCGATTCTTCTTGTCCGGTCTCATTGTACTGGCAGTAGCGGGCAAGGCGCATCGCTCCTTCGAGGTCAACTGGAAAAGTGACTGGTGGTATCTGCTGGCTTTTTCGTTGGTCAATACCACACTGCACTACACCTTCTTCTACATCGGACTCTCACATGCCGAGGGTGCCCGTTCGGCCATTCTCAACTCGTTGAGCGTTTTTACCGTCGTCATCATGGCTTGTGTGATGTTCAAGAGCGACAAGATGACTCTGCGGAAGATCCTCGGATGTGTCATCGGCTTTGCGGGTATCCTTTCGTTGAATATGGGGGGGTAAGGATTGTGGCGAATTCACATTCATGGGCGATGGCATGATCATACTGAATGCTTTATGTGGAGCCGCTGCCTCACTCATGACCAGAGGATTGAGTCGAAGGGTGGACGTGTTTGTAGGTACAGGAATCTCGCTGGCCGTAGGTGGCGCATTACTCATCATCCCGGGGGTGATGATGGAGGGTACTCTGCCAAATGTCAACCTGCTCGGCTGCTTCTACCTCTTGCTGCTTATCGGCATCTCGACGATCGGGTTTACCCTCTATAACAAGCTGTTGAGCTGCAATCCTGTGGGAAAAGTAGCTATCTGGAATTCATTGATTCCGGTCATCGGAGCCATCTCGTCTTGCGCTTGTCTTGCAGAACCTTTCCACTGGAACTATCTGCTGGCAGGAACGCTCTCTGCTCTTGGAATATACATCATCAACAAAGGTAAGAAATAACTAAATTTGAAGACTGAAAACCAAATACTCTCAATTATGATAGCAAAATAATAAGACTATCGGTCATAAAGATTTGGCAATCTCAACGGAAATACTTATATTTGCGGCTACAAAATCAAACAAGATGAAGAAATCGATAAAATAATAATGAAACTTGTATATAAGAATGGCGAGAATGTGATATTGGCAGACCTCGATCAATTGGCAGTTACCTATTCTGGGATTGTCAATATCGGACGGAAATGCAAAGAAGTCTGGAACACCATTGCCATTGAGGATAACTCGATAGACCCATTCCAATGCAATCTCATTGGTGCGGTAGGTGGGTCATGGAGATTGACGCATGGCCAGAATCGCACAGAGTGTCCTAAAGGTTTGCTCAGTAACAAGACCATACCTTGCAGTTCTTGCATGGGCAGATGCGTTGGTGTTCATCCTGGGAAGGCGCGTTACTATCAGCGAACACCAAATGTACAAACTATGCTTAATGGGAAACCATTGGGCAAGTGGGGGGAAGTGATCAATCCTGGTGATACGATCAGTTTTGGTGATGTAACTATTTCTGTCTTATAAATGGCTCAAGAAAGAAAGCAACGTGCATTTTGAGATTAGCCAAACTTTGAATGGGCATAAGTCATAACAAAAAATATTTCAATAAAATGAAAAAGCTTTTCACATTGTTCATGCTGATGACTCTGACTGTCATCGCATCGGCACAGGTCAAGAAAGTCTCTATTCTTGGCGACTCGTATTCGACATTCCAGGGAGAGAATCCAGAAGGCTATGCTCCCTTCTACCCCAATGACCGTAACGATGTAACTGAGGTGGCACAGACATGGTGGAGCCTATATATCAAAGCTTTGGGTTATGAACTCGACAAAAATAACTCGTGGGGAGGTACTACCATCTGCAATACGGGCTACGGTCAGAGAGACGTGACCGCAACCTCATTCAATGCGCGTGCCGGACTTTTGGGCAATCCTGACATCATCTTCCTCTTCGGCGGAACCAATGATGCATGGGCAAACTCTCCTATTGGCGAATACCAGTATGCCGACTGGACAGACGAAGACTGCAAGACCTTCCGTCCTGCTTTGGCGTGTCTGCTCAATAAGCTCCAGACACTCTATCCTGAGGCTAAGATTTACTCAATACTCAATTCTGAGCTCAAGGAAGATATCAATGAGTCAAGCCGCGAGATCTGCAAGCACTTCAACGTGCAGCTCATCGAGCTCGTTGACATCGAAAAGCAGAACGGACATCCTTCGATCAAGGGTATGCAGGCCATCTGTGATCAGCTGATGGAGGCTATCAAATAAGGCTCCGAGAAGAACGTCTGAAGAAAGAACAAAGATTGGAGCCGACAAGGAAAACTTTAATAAGGATTTAGAAACGATTGTTCTGTAAATATACGATAATGAGAAAAGCAAGTAGAGAAATGCCTGCAGAATGGGCTTATGAAATAATGGACAAGGCGCCATACATCACCGTGGCTATGACAGAGGAGGATGGTACGCCATACGCTGTGCCGCTCTCCCTTACACGTGTTGATGACAAGACTTTTTACTTTCATGGTGCTATGGAAGGAAAGAAGATGGACATCATCCGCAAGAATCCAAAGGTGTGGCTATCTGCTGTCACCAAGTGTAAGCCAACGGTTGGTCCTAAGGATGGCAGCTTCACGCTGGAATTCAAATCTGCTATGGCACAAGGAGTGGCAGAGATAATAACTGACGAAACTGAAAAGATTGCGGCTCTGCGTGCTATCTGTGAGCGGTTCCTACCCCAGCACATGGACGCCTTTGATGCTTCTATTGCCAGAAGCCTCGGTCGTACAGCCGTTGTTCGCATTACAATCATAGAACCACCAACTGGCAAGCGAAAGCAATACGATAACCATGGAGAGGAAATGAAACATGGAAGAATGGAATAAAAAATCAGAGGAATGCACTATGAAGATATTAGTAGTTTGCACAGGAAATCGCTGTAGAAGCCAGATGGCTCAAGGTATATTGCAAAGCCTTGATCCGACATTGACCGTCTGCTCAGCAGGTACTCGTCCAGCTTCCGAGGTTCATCCGTTGGGTATCAAGGTAATGAAGGAGATTGGCATTGACATCAGCCAGCATTATCCGAAATCCATAGACCAGTACCTTGGTGAGGAATGGGATTATGTCATTACGGTTTGTGGTGGAGCTAAAGAATCATGCCCGATGTTCTCGGGTAAAGTTGGCAAGCGACTTCACATCGGTTTTGATGATCCTGACGCATTCAAGGGAAGTGAGGAAGAGGTGTTGCCCGAGTTCCGTCGCGTGAGGGATGAGATCTTGGTGAAGATGAGAGAGTTCTTGACCCAAAATTGAAACATCAGATATGAAACTCTTACTACTTTTGTTCTTTTCAGTATTCCTTGCAAATGCGCAAGACGATTCGATCAGACAGGCCATCGAGCAGCAAGTTGAGACCTATCCAGCATCTACGCTCAAGGACATCTATAAGAACTTTTTTCAGGATGCTTTCGGCCCTGGCCATCTGATGAGCAATTCACCAGATGCTGAGCAACGTATGCGAAACTATCTCGAGCAGGAATGCGAAGAGGCTAAGAATGATCCTAATCCATGCCCCGACTATGAGCTGACTGGAAGTCATGGCAGGTTCTATCGTGTCAACCTTTCGGTCATCAATGATGGCAGAATCCCAATAGACATCTTCCTCAAAGCATTCATGAAGAGTGCAGCTCAGTTCTCGCTCCCCAAGGTCGAGGACTGGAAGCAGGAATGGATTACTATTGAAAACAGTATCAAGGAACTCGGTTTTCGATTTCAAGATCAAGCGCATGATTCTGCAGCTATCATGAATATCCTCAATCAGGGACAATATGCCTCTCATCATAGTGCAGCATATAATGAAGCTTATCATCCTCACTACAGACTCATTGAGAAAAACATCTTCGAAAATGAGCTTCTTCCTTTGCTTAATTTTGACATCTATCTGATGATCGGTCAGTCGAATTGTGCCGGACGTGGATACATGTTACCTTCTGACACTACCGATATTATCCCTGGCGTCTGGCTTCTCAATGCAGAAGGAAGACCCGAACCAGCCAAGGCGCCTTTCAACCGTTACAGCAATATCCGCAAGGACATGTTCATGCAGATGATAGGACCTGCTGCCGGCTTTGCCCCAATGATGCGCGAAAAGACTGGTCGCAACATCCTGATCATCCAGAATGCAAAAGGCGGTAGTGGACTTTGGGAGTGGCAGAATGAGGATCCTTCGTCAGTCACATTTCTCGACTCCACACTCATGCGAGCTATTCCTGCATTAAAGTATGGCAAATTGAAAGGTATTGTTTGGCATCAGGGAGAAACTGACACTTCTAACAGAACGGCTGGCGATATCTATGTCACGCGATTCTCAAAGATGATCTCACGCCTTCGCTCTGCTATGGGAGTTGGAGAAGACGTTCCCGTCATCGTAGGCGAACTCGGCCAATGGGAATGGGAAAAGAAAGAACTCATCGATGCATTCAACGATGTCACTCTCCCACGCTTGACCGAAGTCGTACCCAACTGCCACAAAGTAGAGAGCAACGGTTTGGAATGCCGCTCGGAGGATCATAGCGACCCACATTTCAGCCGAGCGTCGAACATCGAGTTAGGCCGTCGTTATGCAGAAGCTATGTTCAAAGCCCTACCCGACGGCTCGGTGGTGAAACGATTTGCACCAGTCGAGTCTTGTACGGACACAGAAAGGACATCATTATGAACCAGACGACAATGACAAAAATACAAGAACTGGCTATTGCCATGATCAACTATGACAATGGCGATCCAAAGAGAATACAGCATACGACAAAGGTTCATGCCTATGCTTCATTGATAGGGATTGGCGAGGGATTGGATGAAGAGACACAATTCATCCTTGAAAGTGCTGCTCTTGTCCATGACATTGGCATCAGAGCAAGCGAGAAGAAGTTTGGTCATCAGAATGGTAAGCTTCAGGAACAGGAAGGTCCTGCTGTGGCTCGTGACCTTCTTACTCGCATAGGTGATTATTCGGAAAAACAGATAGAGCGTATCTGTTGGCTCGTTGCCCATCACCATACCTATCACGCATCTGAGGATTTGGATTATCAGATACTCATAGAAGCCGATTTTCTCGTAAATCTCTATGAAGACAACGAATCTGTTGATGCCATTCTTGCAGTAAGAAAGAACATCTTCAGGACACAGAGCGGATTAAAAATGTTAGATGATATGTTTATCATCTGACTAAAACAATAATTATAATGCTTTCTAAATTATGAAAAAAAACTATTCTTGCTGCTCTTGTAGCAGTTTTCTCAATGACTTCTCAGGCACAGACCTATTTGGATATTTCGACAAAAATGCTTATATTTGCGGTCGATATTTCTTCCTGAAGAATTACTAAAATAAAGCACATGATCATAGGACTCGACATAGGTATCAGCACCACAAAGGTAGTGGCTTTTGTGGCAAAGAAACTGAATAAGCTAGACATCTGGGAAAATGGTTTCTCGGAGAAACTGTTGCAGGAGTTTATCGCTTCCCTTTCTTCCATCGACAGCAAGGTGGAGAAGATTGCAGTCACGGGTGTCGGCAGCAAGAAGATCTCCGGCAAACTGCTCGGCTATCCGACGGTCAAAGTGGATGAGTTTGAGGCCAATGCAGCTTCGGCTTCCTATATCTGTGACGAGTCGAAGTTCATTGTTGTCTCGATGGGATCGGGAACCAGCTTTGTCGAAGTCGATAAAGAAAAGCCGAAGCACATCGGAGGCAGCGCCTTGGGTGGCGGCACGATACTCGGATTGTTCAAGCAGATGTCTTTGGGCGGTGGATGGCCACAACTCAGGGCGCTGGCCGAAAGAGGTTCGCTTAATGACATCGACCTGACCGTTGCAGACGTGAGCGACGAACCATTGCCCAACCTCCCGATGGACACAACGGTCACCAACTTCGGCAAAATTGACCATCATGCTACTCCTCAGGACATTGCCCTAGGATTGATCAACCTGACGCTCCAGAACATTGGTGTAATGGCCTATCTGGCTGGTAGCGGAAGAGGCATCAAGACCTTTGTCGTAATCGGCAGAATGACTACCCTGCCTCATGTGGCAGATATCTTTGGGCGACTCGACAATCTGTATGGAGTCAACTTCATTCTGGCCAAGCAATCGACCCACATGACTGCCATAGGTGCGGCCATCAAGGCGTTATCTTAGTCAGCACGCTGCAATATCTTTAGTCGACAACAATCAATATACTATACAATGAAACTCTATCAGATTATCTTGTGCGGTGCCGCCCTGCTGATCAGCTCATGCGGACAAAATGAGAACAACAACACAGTATCTAACAACGAAACAAAGACTGAAACTGTTATGGATCAGGACATCGTAAAAGACATCATCGAAGGACGTGAGGCGCTCGATCTCTCAAAGTTCTTTTGGGTCAATGAACCTAAGCAATTCGCCATTGAGGACGGAAAGCTTGTGCTCACCACCGAAGAGAAGACCGACCTCTGGCAGCACACGCTCAATGGTGCCGACCTATCGAACGCCCCTATCTTCGTACTGAAGACACAGGAGCAGAACTTCACCTTTACCGTCAAGACCGATTATAGCGGATCGAGCACCCTCTATGACCAGTGCGGCCCTATCGTCTATATGGATCGCGATAACTGGCTGAAGGCTTCGGTAGAGAATGCCGGCGAAGAGGGTGGTTTCCTCGGTAGTGTGAACAACATGGAGGGTCGTTCTGACTGGGCAACAACGATCATCCCTGGCGACGTGAAGACCATGTGGTACAAGGTGAGCCGCACAGGTTGTGACGTAGTGGTTTCTAATTCGACCGATGGCGAGAAGTTCAACATCCTCCGCTTCACACACATCAACAAGGCCGAAGATGCCGTCTGCATCGGTGTCTATGCTTGTTCGCCGGGAGAGGGGGCTTCGTTCAAGGCGGTATTCTCTGACATGAGTTTCAGTAAGTAAATAGCCAGAGAGAGTTGACACAATCATCATGGCTTGGTTTTATCTGATCATTGCAGCTATCTTTGAGGTCGGCTGGCCTTTGGGATTCAAGCTTTCTGGACTTCATCCTGAGAAGTTCTGGACATACATCTCATTGGCAAGCCTCAGTATGCTGCTGAGTGGTGTGTTCCTCTACTTCGCCCAGAAGACAATCCCTGTAAGTACGGCTTATATCATCTGGACAGGCATCGGAGCCATCGGTACCTTCCTACTCGGCATCTGCTGGTTCGGCGATAGTGCTTCGATCATGAGGATGTTCTTTGCACTACTGATTCTCATCGGAATCGTGGGATTGGAGATAACTTCGAAATAAGCAGATACCAGAAATAACATGTCCATGCTCAAACCAAACCAGGGACTTCCGATGCCCCTTATCCTAGCTCTGTCGGTGATGGCAGGTATCTCTGTCGCCAACATCTATTACTGCCAGCCTTTGCTGAATATGATCAGCGAAGAGACAGGGCTTTCAACCTTTGAGGTGAACCTGATGCCAGTGTTCACTCAGGTCGGCTATGCCCTCGGCTTGCTGTTCATCATCCCGATGGGAGATCTTTACAATCGCCGGAAGACCATCCTTGCCAGCTTCTCGGCGGTGGTGATCTCATTGCTGGTCATCTATGTTTCTGACAGTACGTCGCTGCTGCTGGGAGCTTCTTTCGTTACAGGTTTCTGCTCAGTTTCTCCACAGGTCTTCATCCCCTTCGTTTCGCTCTTTGCCAAACCTGATCAGAAGGAGCGCAAGGTCGGCATTGTCCTGTCAGGTCTGCTTGTCGGCATTCTGGCCTCACGCGTAGTCAGCGGTTATGTGGGGCATCTGATGGGGTGGCGATCAATGTATCTCATTGCAGCCGTCATTATGGCATTGTCGGCACTCATCATCCTGCGCATCTTCCCCAACGTAGAACCAACCTACCAAGGCACTTTCGGCTCTCTGATGAAGAGCTTCACCAAGTTGCTCAAAGATCATCCACGTTCATTGCTCTATTCCATACGTTCCTCGTTTGCCTTCGGTTCCATGCTCGGCCTTTGGGCTTGTCTGGCATTCAGGATGAAGGAAGCTCCTTTCTATGCCGACAGCGATACGGTGGGTATGCTTGCCCTCTGTGGTGTGGCAGGAGCTCTCACAGCCTCTAATGTCGGCAAGTATATTCCGAAGTATGGTGTGGAGCGCATCAACGGTATCGGAGCCTCGCTGATGGTTCTGTCATGGATCATCATGTATCTCTTCCAGAATACCTATACAGGCATGATTGCCGGCATCATCATCATCGACATAGGTATGCAATGCATACAGCTCAGCAATCAGAGTGCCACGATGCGACTCTGTCCTGAGGCGACGAGCCGTATGAACACCATCTATATGGTCACCTATTTCATCGGCGGTTCGTTCGGTACGTTCCTTGCAGGTACAATGTGGAGCCTGTATGGATGGAGCGGCACGGTGGCAGCAGGATTCGGCATGATCCTTGTATCTATCCTTATCACGCTGGTGCACAGAAATCTAAAGAGATGAAATAAGTTCCTGTATCTCATAAAGAATAAATTCAAAATAGATAAAAACTATGAAAAGACACCTTCTTCTTTTCCTAATGTCTCTTTGTCTGACATTCTGTTGGGCCACAGATTACCGCACACAGGAATATCGCCAAATGCAGCAGAGACTCTGCACTGGCTGGAACACCTGGTATAACAACAGTCTGGTGACGCATGTCTGTCTGCCAGAAAGTTTTGCCATCAATCTCTGTCTGGCTACCGATGACAATCGCACTTACCTGAAGGATGTCTTCAAGGCAGCAGATATCAGCAACCGTCCTGAGCGAGTATTTCCTGGGCTTCGAGCCGACGATGGTTCCTATACAAGCCTTCGTCTGCAATACAGAGACATTGAGATAAATGTGGAGAGTGCCACCGACGGAGAGGACGAGCTCATCCTCGTCACTCCTGTCAAGCCGTCGAAGCACCATCTGGTGGTAGAGGCAGGTCTTTTGTACGGCAAGGAAGGTATGATCGGACAAACAAAGACACAGATCAAGGCGCAATGCCAAGGTCGTGAGTTCGTGGTCAACGCCACAGCCGAACCTTTGCCAACAAGTTATCTGTCCTCCACTTCACCTCGTCTGGCTTATTCGCTCATGCAACCTGTCGGTGTCTATACCGGTCGTCAGCGTTCGATCAGTGAAATAAAGGAGGTTATCGCCAAAGCCCGTGCTAAACAAGAGCAGCGTGTGGCGCAGTATGTCGAATTGGCAGAGTCGTTCCTGCCTATGCAGACCATCCTTGCATGGAACACGATCTTCGACGAGCCGAACCACCGTGCCATCACGCCGGTGAGCCGTAACTGGAACCAGAACTGGGGTGGCTATGTGTTGTTCGACTGGGACACCTATTTCGCTTCCTACATGTTCTCGCTCTTCAATAAGGACCTTGCGTTTGCCAATTCCATCGAGATCACCAAAGCCATCACTCCCGATGGTTTTATACCTAACTTCCAGTCGGAGAGTAGTTATGTGATCAACGGCAATACCTCTTCGTGGGATCGCTCACAGCCTCCTGTAGGCAGCGAGATCATCTGGCGCATCTATCAGCGCTATCCGGAGAAATGGTTTTTAGAGGAGGTC
The DNA here is from genome assembly GCA_045600445.1 of Bacteroidales bacterium. GTDB lineage: Bacteria > Bacteroidota > Bacteroidia > Bacteroidales > UBA3663 > Liminaster. Next base: position 10,691 of record JAZRXZ010000095.1, read on the forward strand.
TATGACGAACTATTGACCTGGAACCGCTGGTGGATTGCCAACCGTCAGATCGGCGGTTATCTGGCATGGGGCAGCCATTTCGTACGCGACGGCAAAGACATCACGGAGGGATTGCAGGGTGCGATGTATGAATCTGGTCTTGACAACTCACCGATGTATGATGACGTGCCGATGAACCCAACCTCCTTCACCATGGAGCTCGCAGACGTCGGATTGAACAGCATGTATATCATGGATTGCAAGGCTTTGGCCGAAATTGCTGGTGTGCTTGGAAAGAAACAAGACGTCAAGGAACTGACTGCCCGAGCCAAACAATTCACCAAGCAACTGGCAAAGCTGTGGGATGAAGAGACTGGCATCTTCCTCAATAAACGTACAGATACCGGGGAACTCAGCCACCGCATCTCTCCTACCAACCTCTACCCGATGCTGGCTGGAGCCTGCACACAAAAACAGGCAGAGCGTATGATGAAGGATCATTACTTCAATCCAGAGATCTTCCACGGTGAGTATGTTCTTCCGACCATCGCCCGAAACGATCCTGCTTATGGAGACAATGACTATTGGCGTGGACGCATCTGGGGACCTATCAACTTCCTTGTCTATCTCGGCATGCAGCGTTATGATGTCAAAGAGGCACGTCAAGATCTTATCAATCGCTCCAAGGCGTTGCTGATGAAGAACTGGCAGGCCAATGGTGGCATCTTCGAGAACTACAACAGCCGTACTGGCCAGGGAGATGACGTGCATAATGCCGACGGTTTTTACCACTGGGGAGCTCTGCTGACCTTTATGGAGTTCCTGGAGAATGGAAAGTAAACCGTGAACAAAAATAAGACTAACCTGATATGAATCCGATTGTCTATTGAACCAACAGCTAATGGCTCCACGTAGAGAGAGACAAGAGTGTCATTAAGGGGTTTAGACAGATCAACAGTTAAAGATTGAGAATTTCGGCCGCAAAGATTTGGCAATTCGAAAGATTTTGCTTATCTTTGTGGCCGATTTTCTTCTTTGAAGAAATGGGGTGGGAAGTCACAGAGCCAATGGAAATAACATCTATCATAGAAAATACCAGCAGCAAGGGACTGCCTGTAGAACATGGCCTGAGCCTATACATCGAGAAGGATGACGGGCAGAAGGTCTTGTTTGATATGGGTCAATCCGGACTTTTCGCCCGAAATGCGGATGCCTTGTCGTTGCCGATTGCAGACATTGATATTGCGGTGGTCTCTCATGGTCATTATGATCATGGCGGAGGATTGGGGGTGTTCCTGACTGAGAATCAAAAAGCCAAGGTGTATATCCACAAGGACGCATTCGAGCCTCACTATTCCTTACGGGAATCAGGATTGCGCTACATCGGGTTGGACAAGGGACTGTCGGGCAATGAAAGGCTGACGTACTGCGATGGTGTGACACATTTGTCTAGTGGGATGACCCTCTTCGCTGAAGTACAGGGCGACTGCTGCAATCCTGTAGGCAACAGGCTTCTGTACGGACCTCAGGAGCATGCGAATGACACTTTCTGCCATGAGCAGAGCCTGCTCATCGAGGAAAAGGAAAACTTGATACTGTTGGCAGGCTGTGCTCATCGTGGCATCGTCAATATCCTGCGAAGAGCAGAGCAGGTGGCAGGAAAGGCTCCTACTCATGTGCTGGCCGGAATGCACCTTGTCAAGAGCGGGCTCAATGAGGCGGAAGAAGATGCTTTCATAGGTAATTTGGCCGATGAGCTCATGCGATACAAGCAAACGAAGTTCTACACCATGCATTGCACGGGTGAGGATCAATACCGGAAGCTCAGGTCGCTGATGAATGCACAGATAAACTATCTGGCTTGTGGCGATAAGCTGACAATATAAACTTTTGATAATATGATTAGATTTAACGTATTTTTTCAGGCTAAGGCCGGAAAGTATAATGAGGCGTTGGAGTTAACCCTCCAGCTTGTAGCAGAATCGCAAAAGCATGAAGGCTGTGTAGCCTACGATGTCTTCGAGAGTGGTACACGTAAGGATGTCTTCATGCTTTGTGAGACCTGGGCATCGTGGGATGCGCATGCTGCACACATCGCAACAGCGTCGTTCAAGGAACTCATGCCAAAGATTGAGGCATGTGGGTTGATTAAGGCAGAACACTTTGAGTTCTGATAACTTTGAGTGGACTTCAATGAAACAAACCATACTGAGAATCGTAATTCTTTTTGCCGGATTGGTCGTTGCCCATCTCGGGGTGTCGCTTTTCCTGTTGGCCGACCTTGGTTCTGATCCGTTCAATGTGATGATCCAGGGCCTGAGCCGCATGATGGGGATCGGATTCATGACGCATGGCAATACGCACATGGCCATCAGCATCCTGATCATCATCATACTGCTTTTCGTCGATAAGAGCTACATCAAGATTGGCACACTCATCTGCATGTTCTGCGGAGGTCCGATCATCGATCTGTTCAACCTTGTTTTGGGCAACCTCATCACACCGGAGAGCCACATCGCTCTGCGCATCATCTGCAATGCGCTGGGATGTGTGATCTTGGCTTGCGGAATGTCGGTAGTGATCAAGTCGGAAGCTGGAACGGGTCCTAATGACCTTGTGGGAGTGGTTATCAGCGACAAACTGCACAAGAAATTCTCTATCGTCAGGATGTGCGTCGATGGCGGCTTCCTGCTCCTCGGATGGCTACTCGGTGGAGCGGTAGGCATCGGTACAATTATCTGTCTCTTCCTCGTAGGTCCTGTAGCAGGATTCTTCCTGCCTCATAGCCAGAAGATGGTGGAGAGTCTGTTAACGAAGCTATAAAGTTGAAATAGAAGATGGCTGATGCGAATGTGCTGTATCTCTGGAACACTTAGCAAGGTTTATAAATAATTATATAGGATTAACATGTACAAGAAAATCATTTACATCCTTATCGTTGCGGCATTGAGTATCTCATTGCTAGCAGCATTTGTCACGAAGCAATTCGGTATTGATCTTGGAACATTGGATTGGATGGCACATTGGGTGTCGTCGCCTATTGCTCTGCTGTTGGGTATTGTGTTTGCACTTACGTTTGGCGCGACTTATGAGAAGTTCACCAAGACGATGTCAAAGAAGATGTTGCAGTATTCGGTCATCGGATTGGGTTTCGGCATGAACGTCAATCAGGCGCTTGCGTCGGGCAAGGAAGGTATGCTTTTTACCATTGTCAGCGTGTTCGGCACGCTTGCCATCGGTTGGCTGATCGGCAGGAAAATGCTGAAGGTGGATCGTGAGACGAGTTATCTGATCTCCTCAGGTACAGCCATCTGCGGTGGTTCTGCCATTGCGGCCGTAGGTCCTGCCATCAAGGCAAAGTCAGAGTCGATGTCTGTGGCTCTTGGAGTGGTTTTCGTGTTGAATGCTGTGGCACTCTTTATCTTCCCTTACATCGGTGATGCTATCGGAATGACGATGAAGGAGTTTGGCATGTGGGCAGCTATTGCTATTCACGATACGAGTTCGGTGGTGGGTGCAGGTGCGGCATACGATGCACTTCATCCGGAAATGATGGCGAGCGAAGGGGTGTCTGCGCTGGAAGTTGCCACTACCATCAAGCTCACACGTGCCCTGTGGATTGTTGCTCTTGTGCTTGTCACTCCATTTATTATGAAAAACAACGATGGAAGCGAAAAGGGTGGAAAACCTTGGTATCAGGCCATTCCTCGTTTCATCATCTGGTTCGTTGTTGCCATACTGGTGAACACTTATCTGCTGTCAAATGCATCGCTTATTGGCGAGAATGCTGCAAGTATAGGCTCTAGTATAAGTGGTGCTGTCAACCAGTTGGCCAAGCATCTCATCACCTTGTCACTCTTCTTTATCGGAGCAGGATTGACACGCAAGACGCTCAAAGCCGTCGGCATACGTCCTCTCATTCAGGGCATACTGCTCTGGATTACCATCAGCTGTGTGTCGCTGGTTTATATTCTTTGGATTTAATAATGGAACTGAGAAAAATCAAGAACCCGTGGCTGCATAAGTCTGGATATGATTGCATCTGCTGCAGTCCTGCCAATCCTATAGGGCTTCATCTGGAGTTCTGGGAGGATGGTGAAGATATCATCACCCGCTGGAAGCCTTCGACCCATTATCAGGGATGGCTTGACACGCTGCATGGTGGCATCCAATCCATGCTGCTCGATGAGGTGGCAGGATGGGTAGTGACACGCAAGCTGCAGACAACTGGTGTGACCTCAAAGATGGAAGTGCAATACCTGAAACCCGTTTCGACCCTTGACGAAGAACTGACGATCCGAGCAAGAATCGTACGGCAGATGCGCAATGTGGCATTCATCGAAGGTGAGATCATCAACCATGCCAGTGAGGTGTGCAGTAAAGCCACATTGACCTACTTCTGTGCATCGAAGCAGAAAGCGGAAGAAGAAATGGGATTCACAGGATGCGAGCTAGAAGAATCGGAGTACGAGAAGTTCCGTCGTGAACAGATGGAACAGTTCGAGGATGATATTACCGAAGGCCGCTGCTATCCGGAGATGCCTGAAGGTCAGTTCATCAGAAGCAAATAATAGTCAAATATGCCACTTAATCTACTACCCTCCCTCCTGTTTGCCCTCTTTGCAGTGGGTTACAGTCCTGGCCCTGCCAACCTCTACTCGCTGGCCTGCTGCCTAAAATTCGGCCGCAGGAAGGCGCTGAAGATGTGGCGAGGGTTGCTTACAGGATTCAGCATAGGTGCGATCATCATGGTCGTACTGACTCACCTGCTGGGTGAGGTCATGGGCGATTATGTCATCTATCTAAAATACCTCGGAGCAGCTTACATCCTCTGGCTGGCATGGAAGATGTGGAGGTTCTCAGGTCAGAACAACGCTGAAGCTCAGGAGTGCACTTTCACTTCGGGCATGATCGTGCAGTTGACCAATGCCAAGATGCTGCTGTTTGAGCTGACGGCTTTCTCGGTGTATGTTTTGCCTTATAGTGACCGAATTGCAGATCTCTTTGTCGTTGCGGCTCTACTGCTTATTGCAGGCCCTGGAGCCAACTTTGTCTGGCTCTATGCCGGAGCCTATATGAGAAGGTTCTTCTCAAAATACCAGAAGCAGGTCGATATAGTGATGGCAATACTTTTGGCACTCTGTGCTATCTACATTATTGTTATATAAAAATAAAAGATACCGATATGAAAACTTTTTTCTCTCTTCACTCATGCTGGTAATGGCATTCAGCGCATCGGCACAGAAGAATGACGTTACAAAGGAGAAGTTCACACCGTTCTACACCACCGAAGAGGCTCCGAAACTCGAGCGATATTGAGGCTGGACGTGTGGCTGGAAGCATTACCTTTGCACGTCTGTGTGCGGAAGATGAGTTCCAGAAGATGATGAAAAAAGCGATAAAGGAGTTCAAAGAGAAGGCAAAATAAAAAATGTCAAAAAGAATATCCCTCATAATCCTGCAACTGGCCATCACCGTTATGTTGATGGCAGAAGGAAAGCGTGTGCTATTCATTGGTGACTCCATCACAGATGGTGCATGGGGCAATAGTGGCGTGTGGAATGCCGCTTCGGACAAGCGCGACCAGAAAGACATGAACCACATCTATGGACATGGATACATGATGATTGTGGCATCGCGTTTTCAGGCGCTTTACCCAGAAGAGGGATGGCAGTTCTGGAATCGTGGAATCAGCGGCAATACGCTTGATGATCTCGCTGGTCGTTGGCAAAAGGATGTACTCGACCTGCATCCTGACGTAGTTTCTATACTCATCGGCACCAACGATGTGGAGCAGGCGTTGAATGAAGGTAAGGTAATTGATCCTAAAGAGTGGGGCAATAAGCTGAGAACACTTCTCGATGAAACGCTGAAACAGAATCCGCAGACACAGTTCGTTCTATGTACTCCATTCGTAGCCAAAGCCGGATGGCGAGGAGAAAGCGAGAACTATGTAGAAAGACTTCAGATGATTACATCGTTGGTCAATGTAATATATGGAATCTGTGATGAATACAAAGCAAAGCTTGTTCCTTTTGATTCGCTTGTAAGGGAGACCATCGACTCTACACCGAACCTTCCTGTCTCATACTGGGTCTGGGATGGCATACATCCTACGCCGGCCATGCACTACAAGATGGCAGAAATGTGGATTCCTTGTTTGCGAACAAACTAACGCTAAAGAAATGAAAAGACTGATTGTAACTACCCTAGCGAGCATATTCTATATACTCTCTTTTGCTCAGACACAACTGGAGCATCGCGACAACAGCACAGCAAGGATCGTTGCCAACGGGAAGCCGATGCTGATGATCGGTGGCGAGTTGGGTAATTCTTCTGCCTCTACGCCAGAGGACGTGAAGCGCACATTCGCTCATCTTCACAAGATGGGCCTCAACACGGTGCTGGCTCCTGTGTCTTGGGAACTGATTGAACCCGTAGAAGGGCAGTTTGACATGAGTTCGCTCGATGTGATACTATCGGAAGCACGTCGCAATGAACTGAAAGTCGTACTGCTGTGGTTCGGCGCATGGAAAAACTCGATGAGCTGCTATGCTCCGGAGTGGTTCAAGCGCGACACAAAGCGTTTCCCTCGCGCTCATGCTTTGGAAGGCAAACCAGTAGAGGAAGCATCTTCGCTCAGCAAGAACGTGCTAGAAGCCGACAAGCGTGCTTTCTGTAAGATTATGGAGCATCTGCGTGATCACGATGCAAAAGAACAGACGGTTATCATGGTGCAAGTGGAGAACGAGATTGGTATGATCGACGTGCCTCGCGACTATTCAGCGGATGCGACCAAGCTCTATCAGAGTGCGGTTCCGCAACAGTTAACCGACTATCTGAAGAAGAATCAGAAGTCGCTGCATCCTTACTTGATGGAGAAGCTTCAGCCAAACCTCTCTATGATTTCGGCGTCGAACAAAAAAGCGGTTGCTACATGGGAGCAGCTCTTTGGACAAGATATCTATACCGAAGAAATCTTCCAGACATGGACCTACGCCACTTACGTCGAGCAGATAGCCAAGGCAGGACGTGCGATCTACAATCTGCCGATGTATGTCAACGTAGCTCTCAACAGTCGTGACCGCCAACCAGGGCAATACCCATCGGGCGGACCTTTAGCTCACCTCATTGACCTCTGGCATTGCGGAGCACCCTCTATCGACGTGCTTGGTGTGGACATTTACGACAAAGGCATCAAGTCTTGGCTCTCGAAATATCATCTGACCAATAATCCGCTCTTCGTCCCTGAGATCCGATTGGAGGACAAGGATGCCATGTATGCGCTTTATGCATTCGGCCATCATGGTGCCATGGGATTCTGTCCGTTCAGCATCGAGGATTATCCGTTGTATGCAGATGCAAAGCGCAATGATAAGAGTGGTATGGATCTCTCACAGGATGATCAGCTCAACGCCTTCTCTGCTGGAGGTTCGAACCTCTCCCCTCTTGTTGCGTCTTATCAGCTTCTCCGACAAGCAGAGCCATTGATCCTTGATCGTCAAGGGACCAATGACATGGATGCTATTCTACTCGACAATGAGCAACGGGAAGCAGAGATCATCACTCCTGACGGCATTCGCCTCACCATCAAGCATAGTTTTTCTCTCGGCTGGGAGCCTGGAGCCAAGGAGGACGAATGGCCAGAAGTAGCATGTATCATTCTCCGTCTTGGCAAGGAGGATTATCTCGTCATAGGAAGCGGAGTGGTCATTACCTACACCGATGCGAAAGCTGATCGTAATTGGAAAAAGGGTGATACCAGAATAGGACTTGCCAAGTGTGAGTCGGTCAGCATTACCGATGGCAAGATGCACATCAAGCGTCACCTCAATGGAGATCAGACACACCAAGGTCGACACGTCCGCATCCCTGTCGGCGAGTTTGACATCCAGCACTTCAGATTATATCAATACTAATGTATAGGATTATCGAAGTGCTGATTAAAGAAACCTGATTACTCCAGAGACTTCTCCATCTCATCGATCTTGACCATATAGTCAGGAATCTGGATCGATTGAGGACAATGGCCCATGCAGGCTCCACAACTGATGCAGTCAGCAGGACGGCCTTCTGTGACAATGGCAGCAAGGTCGCTCTTGATGCCCCAAGTGCCATTGACCTTAAACTTATTGTACACGCTGATGAACTCAGGGATATTAATCTGCTGAGGGCAATCAGCTGTGCAGTAACGACAACCCGTGCAAGGAATATGAATATATGCACGGAACATTTCGCAGGCCTTGTCGAGCAAGACTTTATCCTCAGCAGAGAGCCCTGGCTGTTCGGCAGAGAAAGTACGGACATTATCTACGATCTGCTCCATATTGCTCATGCCGCTCAAAACCACCTGCACGTTAGGCAACGTCTGTACAAAGCGCATGGCCCATGCTGCCATTGACCAGTCAGGATGTGCAGCCTTGAGCAACTTCTCGGCATCAGGAGGCAAAGTGGCCAGTTTACCACCACGGACAGGTTCCATGACGATGCAAGGGATGTTGCGCTCCTCCAGAATCTTATATTCCTCAGGCGTAGCACTATAGCGCCAGTCGTAGTAGTTGATCTGTAACTGAGCGAAATCCCAGTCGTGATGATCAGCGAACTTGCGCAATGTCTCAACGCTCGAATGGCACGAGAAACCTAAGAAACGAATGCGACCCTTACGCTTCTGCTCGAGAAAATACTCTATGGCACCACTGTCAATGTAACGCTGCATATTGCTGTCCATCAGGCAGTGGATCAGATAAAAGTCAATATAAGAGGTCTGCAAGCGGCGCAACTGCTCCTCGAAGACCATCTCATAATCGGTAGTCGCATCAATATTGAACTTATCGGCAATATAGAACTTGTCACGATCAGCCTCATGACGCTTCAAAGCAGCACCGAGGCAACGCTCTGACTCTCCGCCATTGTAAACCCAGGCAGTATCGAAGTAGTTGACTCCATGCTCCAATGCATAGTCGATGATTTCAGCAGAAGCCTCCCAGTCGATAGGAGCATTCGACGCATCACCCTTCTGTGGAAGACGCATATTGCCCATGCCAAGGGTAGAGATATTAAGGCCATGGAAAGGTTTGGTATTCATAGGGAATAAGTTAATTGTGATCAATTAGCAGTTAACATTCTATCGAGAGCCATTAGTCTTTAAGCAGGTAACGGATCACCAGATAACCACCGACAATCTGAAGGATGATGCCAGGAAGGCCCAGCTGGAAGTCCTGTAATGCCGCACTCAGGGAACTGGTCATTGCCCATTCGGCCAAGCCACCCAGTACCTGATAGATCATCACGACGGCCAGAATAGAAAGCAATGATACACGCTTGGTATAATGAGCCATCATGCCGGCAGTCACGGCCAGAAGAATGGATTTAATCAGGATAATAGGAACCATAGCAGCTCCTGGCATTCCGAAAAGAAGACTATTGACGATAGGTGATGCGACGGCTGTGAAAAGGCCGACCTGCCAGCCATACTTATAAGCACCTACCAGCGTAAAGAAATAGATCGGCAGCCAGATAAGACCACCTTGAGGCATCAGATGACAGAGCTGAGGCAATACGATGTTGCCAACGATGAAGGCCAAAGCTACCAGATAGGACTTAGCCTCACGCAATGAAAGACAATAGAGTTGTACTTGCATATTATACAGTATTTAGGGGTTGCGTAATATTAGTGGCGGATACTTGCCACAAAGTTTTCTATCAGCGGAAGACAAGCCTCAGCTGTTGTGACGGAGGAACAGAGCTTCTCAACAGGACACCAATCCGTACCTGCTCTATTGATGATATGCTCCACACACTGGCCATAGGTCACTGTGATGCCGGCAGAATGGAGCAGTTGGAGTGCCGGCTGACTGATGACACCGGCATAGACCTCTCGTACATGCCCCAGAACCATCAGTGCCGCTGCACCCTTGCCCACTACCTTGTCGGCCAACTGAGCATCGTGCAGGAACTGAGGCTCTTCGTGCAACAGGTGCAGCAAATCAGCTACTCCACGCTGCCAGAAGCATCGCTCCTGCTGCTGATTACTAATCACTACAGAGCAGCCTTCACGCTGAAGAATCTCAATCAGTTGTTTCATTTAATATCTATAAATAGTATTTCCGTCGCGCAAAAATAAGTATTTTTTATAAAAGAAATACTTTCAAAACGTATATTATGCTTGCAAAACGTCATTATTTGATATTTTTTAAGTATTATTGGCACAAAATGACTACTTCATTCTGCTATTATTGGGGGAAATTTCCTATCTTTGTGCCCGAGTAATTAAAAATACAGACAATGAGAATAATCAGACAATTCCCTATTATCGGAGTGCTCGCCGCAGCATGCTGTCTATACAGCTGCCAACCTGCTACTCCAGCATCGGACAATGCAAAGAATCAAGAATCAACACTAACGATCAACCCAGAAAACAATATGAATGATCTCAGAAATGCAGTAACAGTGACTCTCGAAGAGATGGCCAAGAAGGCCAAGGCGATGAACATGCAAGGAGTGGCCGTAGCCTCTGTCCTTCCGAAAGAATCAGCGGTGGATTGGATTGGCGAAATGAAGGTCGTCGATACCCCATTTAATGCAGAAGGTGGAGACAAAGGCTGGAACCTTGTAGCCATCGCATGGTCGAAGGCCGGTGAGGTCATTGCCTCAGGTGCAGACAGTGGCAATCCAGAAAGAAAATGCATGACGGGAGAGTTGAACTATACAGGTGGCGCATACGACGAGAGTGAGCATTACAAGTTCGCGTTCGCCTTCAGCGGAGGCCTTTCGGAGGATGATCTGGAGGTCGCAAAGTTTGGCATCAGCTATCTGAAGTCACTATTGGGTGAATAAGGAGATAAACGTATGAAATATTTCTCACATAAAGCAGCTGTAGGGTTGCTTCTCGCCTTACAGTCGTTAGGGTTTAGCGCCTTGGCTCAGGCAGACAAGGAGCCTGCACAGATCTCCGTACCGGTCAATATGGAGGAGTTTCTGGTATTGAGCGAGAAGACCGATTTTAGGAAGACGCCTAAGTTCGATGAGACACGCGACTTCTTCCATCGCCTCGAACTCGTCTCTCCTATGATCCACAACACGAGCTTCGGCACCAGTCCTATGGGCCGAGAGCTTTCGCTTGTAGTGATCGATAAGGATGGCTTGACCACTCCAGAGGCAATCCGTGCCAAGGGCAGGATCATCATCCTCGTAGAGTCATGCATCCACAGTGGTGAACCAGACGGCAAAGACGCCTGTATGATCTACTTCCGCGACATGCTGCTCAAAGGCAAGGACAAGGAGTTGCTCAATAACGTGAGCTTCGTGCTCGATCCTGTGTTCAACGTGGACGGTCATGAGGATTTCCGCGCCACCAACCGCATCAACCAGAATGGTCCTGAGGAATTAGGAACACGCAACAACGCGCTGCTGATGAACCTCAACCGCGACTTCCTCAAGACCGACGCACCTGAGATGAAGGAGTGGCACAGGATGTATAACTACTGGGATCCTGAGCTCTTCATCGACTGCCACGTCACCAATGGCGCTGACTTCCAGTATGTGATGACCTACTCGGTGGAAGATCATGGTGAGGCCATGGCTCCTGCCCTGAAGTCCTTCGCAGCCAATATCTACGAGAAGCAGCTCAATGAGCGTATGACCAAGGCCGGCTTCCCGATGTTCCCATACTGTGAGTATCGTCGTACCTACGCACCAGAATTAGGCGCCTACCTCGAAGCCTTCGACCCTCGCTACTCTACCAGCTATGCAGCCTTCCGCAACCGCATCGGCTTGTTGCTCGAGACACACATCTACAAACCCTATAAGGAGCGCGTAGAGAGCACCATCGAAGCCATCCGCCAGAGCGCTTACATTCTGGCAGAGAGCAAGAAGGAGCTGCGCCGTGCCATCGAGAAATCAGATGCTTACGTAGCAAGCGCTGAATTCAGAAAGCAGGAGTTCCCACTCAATTATAAGATCGATCCTAACGACAGCATCATGGTCGACTATCTCGGTTGGGAGCGCGATACGATCATCAGCGACATGAGCGGTGCCCCCTGGGTTCGCCACAACTATGACAAGCCGATGACCTATCACATTCCTTTCTACAACAAGCATATTCCTACGGTCACCGTTAAGGTGCCTGAGGCTTATATCCTCATGCCACAATATGCCAATGTCGCAGAGATCCTTGAGCTCAACGGCCTTACCGTGACCCGACTCACCGAGCCACAGGAAGTAGAAGTTGAGACCTATCGCTACACCAGCGCCAAGTTCTCAGCACATCAGAGCGAAGGCCGTGTACCTGTCCTCTCGACTACCTACACTACCCAGACGGAGAAGATGACCTATCCTCGCGGCAGCTACTACATCGACATGAGCCAGCCGAACGCCAAGATGGCCCTCTTCGCACTCGAACCGAACGCGCCTGGCTCCCTCACCTACTGGGGTTACTTCAACGGTCATGTAGAGCCGACCAACGAGTTCTGGATCCGCCTCGGCTATATGGAAGAGAAAGGTCGCGAGATGATGGCCAACGATCCTGAGCTGAAGAAGCGTTTCGAGGAGAAGAAGCGCACCGATGCTGAGTTCGCAAAAAATCCTGACGCGATACTGAACTTCTTCTACGATATCGTAAAAAAGCAGTCGCATCAGGATAATGAGGTTCACCCTGCATGGAGGGTGATGAAGAAATAATCAACTTTACATCGCTGGCTTGATATTCAGGTTCACACCCAGCGACTGCTCAGTGTCGATGATCGTCCAACTGCCGCCTGGGTAGAAATGCTCCACGCGCTTCTGGTAGCCACGATCGATGAGTTCGTTGACCACAGCGTCGCGACGGTCACCGACAGCAAAGCCGAGGTGATGCACACCATAGCCGTGCTCCTTGATAAACTCATTGTAGGTGCTCGGATTATCGTCGAGGATCTGGTGCAGCTCGATGATGAATCCCTGTGGCGCCATGATCGAGGCGAGCTTCAAGCCATACTTATAGTTCTTACCATAGTACATCAGATTCGGGTCGGTAGTATCGACCGTCTGATGTACTTTTATTTCTGGCATAGGCACATTGAGGATCTCTGACCACTCACGAGCAGCAGCTTCGATGTCCTCTACGATGATGGCAATCTGGATGAACTTGCTGAGATCCACTGGGTTCTCCATCACACCACGATCAGCCTTGAGTTCGAGTTTCTTATGTTGTGCTGCCCAGAGCTCTGGATCAGTAATCTGCAGTGAGTCGGTCATAACGTCAGATGATTGGGTTGTCTGTTGAATATTTGAGGTGCATGAGGCCATCAGCATAGTGGCCATCATACTCAATAGAATTTTTCTCATAGCTATTGTACGAATATAATGTTTGGCTCACGCCTTTGCCTGAGGAGAATCAGGATCGATCATCATCAACTCTACCTTATTGCCATCCGGATCATGGATCCAAGCCTGCCAGTTCTTATCAGCCGAGGTCTTTGGCTCCTGATCGATCTCCACGCCGATAGAGCGCAGACGCTCCACGTCACCCTTCAAGTCATCTGTTTCGAGGCAGAGATGCTGGAAACCGCGAGAGTTCCAGCCAGCGTTAGGATTCTCGCCTTCGCCATCTGGAATCAGCTCCAGGTATACGCCATCGGCCATACGCACATAGTGCAGCCAAGGCTTACCCTCGTCATTGTTCTGGATACCTACGAGCTTCATGCCCAACTTATTGCAATAGAAATCGAGCGAAGCCTCCAGATCCTTGCAGACGAAGCAGGCGTGGCCGATACCGACGTAACCCTCGCGACCGAATTCGTAAGGTGCTTCGTTGCTCTGCATCTGCACTGAAGCTGGTGTATACTCCTGCAGCTCGATGCCATTGCCATCCGGATCGTAGAGCCAGAGGTTCTTGCAGCCGCTTGGCTCGAGCTCTGGTTCTGGTGAGTCGATATAACCCTTCTCGTAGATTTCCTGCAGCGTCTTGCGGATGTCGCCCACGGTGACGCAGAGGTGATTGTAGCCGGTCTTCTTGAAGTCGAAGGCGTAGTCACGGTCGTTCTGTCCGCCATAGAAAAGCTCCAGGAAGTGGCCCTTGCAGATCTTCAGGTAGATGATCCATGGGTCACCATTCTCCTTATGCAGCTCGAAGACCTTCTTCCAGCCGAAAACCTTGTCGAAATACTCTACTGTCCTATCCATGTCCAATGGATTCAAGGCAATGTGCGCAATGTCTTTGATCATGATTGTTTTTATTTTATTATTGGTATTGTGAGTCGGATGTTTTATTATCTCGGTGCAAATATAATCATTTTCTTCACCTTTTGCAAATATGGTGCTGAAATATCTAAAAAAAATCAAATAACGCCCGCTAAGACTTGACATTTTGAAAGAATCTGCGTATCTTTGCACCGATAAGGAACCATTCCCGAAAACCATTGATAGATATGAAAATGATAACTAAAATCCTCTCGGCAGTACTGCTGGCAGCCACCATCCAGATAGCCAATGCACAGACGGAGGTATTCCGCGACGTGGTATTTGCCGAAGCACCTACGGCCAATGGCAGCACAAAAAGCCTGAAGCTCAACGTATGGAAAGGTGTCGGTCAGCAACCTCAACCCGTGCTGCTCTTCGTGCATGGTGGCGCCTGGGTATCGGGCGACAATAATCTCGACGCGGCAGGATCGGAGCAGATACGCGCCATCATGGAGCTGCGCAACAGCGGTGTGACCATAGCCGCCGCCACTTACCGCTTCTCTAACGAGGCGATCTTCCCAGCACAGATCCATGACGTCAAAGCCGCCATCCGTCACCTCAAGGCTAACGCCGAGAAGTATGGCATCGACCCTACGCGCATCATGACCATGGGCGAGTCGGCCGGTTCGCAGCTGGCACTGCTGGCAGCCGTGTCGAATGGCGAAGAGGAGATGGAAGGCCAGATAGGCGGCAACCTCGATGCTGACAGCCGCGTGATCGGATGCGTCGACTGCTACGGCATGACCGACTTCCTGACGCTCGCCTCCGACCTCTATGCCCGTCCAGACCTCGGCCGTACGGATGCGCAGGTATACGAGCTGGTCGAGGATAAGAACTCCAGCCGCTCGCAGCTCTTCGGATTGACCACCGACGAGTGCAACCTAGGAACCGTGAGCTCCCATCCGGAGCGATTCCCCGAGCAGTACGCGCTGGTCAAGGCGGGAAGCCCCCTCTATCACGTCACTCCCGACGATCCGCCAGTGCTGATCATCAACGGACAGCGCGACATCCGCGTCCCCTCGGCTCAGGCCATCAAGATGTATCAGGCGCTATACGATGCCGGTGTGGAGGCCGAACTGCTGCTCAATGACAGAGCGCCACACGGCAATCTGGGACCTGAAGCAGCGGCGTCGATACAATCCTTCATTCGCCGCATCCTCTTCCCTTCGGCCGGCAAATGACAATCATGATCAATCAATCTTTACTTTATCAATAATATGAATTACGATTTTGACAAAATCATCGAGCGTAAAGGTACCGATACCTATAAGTACGCCGAGATGAAGAAAGTGTGCGGCCGCGAAGACGTGCTGCCCATGTGGGTAGCCGACATGGACTTCCAGACACCGCCTTTCGTCATCCGTGCCATCGAGAAACGCCTCTCGCAGCAGATCCTCGGCTACACCCGTCCTTCTGACTCCTATTATAATAGTATAGTCAACTGGTGCAAATCGCACTTCTCTTGGGACATCACCCCTGAGGACGTCAACTACGTGCCAGGCGTCGTCTGCGGCATCTATCTGGCCATGCAGGCCTTCACCAACAAAGGTGACAAGGTGCTCATCCAGGATCCTGTCTATCACCCATTCCGCATCGTCCCTCAGGGCAATGACCGCGAGATCGTGTGGAACCATCTTGTCCGTACCGAGACCTCCATCGCCATGGATCTCGACGCGCTCCGTCAGGATCTCAAGGGTGTCAAGATGATGATCCTCTGCAATCCTCACAACCCTGCCGGCAAGTGCTGGGACATTGAGACCCTCCGCGCCGTAGCACATATCTGCCATGAGGAAGGCGTCATCGTAGTGAGCGACGAGATCCACTGCGACATGCTCCTCGGCGGCCGCAAGCACATCCCATTTGCCACCGTCAGCGACGAGGCCCGTGAGATCACCATCACCCTGCAGGCACCTACCAAGACCTACAACCTCCCAGGCGTCGTATGCTCGCACGCCATCGTCACCGATCCTACGTTGCGCGACAAATACTTCGGCTACATCGAGCATAGCGATATGGACCTTGGCAACATCTTCGCCTTCGACTGCGCCGTTGCCTGCTATAGCGAAGAGGCCGACGAGTGGCGCCAGCAGATGCTCCGTTATGTGCAGGGCAACATCGACTGCCTCACCCAGGGCCTTGCCAAGATTACCGACAAGATCAAGGTCATCCAGCCAGAAGCATCGTTCCTCGTCTTCCTCGACTGCCGCGACCTCGGCTTCAAGACCCAGAAGGAGTGCACCCGCTTCTTTGCCGACGAGTGCCAGCTCTGCCTCAACCCAGGCGAGATGTTCGGCCCCGGCGGCCGCTGCTACATGCGCATGAACGTCGGCTGTCCGCGCAGCGTCGTGGAGCAGGCGCTCGCTCAGATTGCCAAGGCATTTGCAAAGTAATCTGGCAACGGATAAGGCTTTTCGACGTGTCCACATAGCATAAACCGTCATTTACTGCAATAAACAGCAGATAAGTGACGGTTATTTTGGTGGCGGAGAAATAAAACATCATCTTTGTGACATCTTAAAGCTCCAATTATTCCTAATCTAATAGATTCATTATCTATTTTTACGGGTGCTGCATAATGCCGGGTCAGTTGTGAGGACCGGATCGATGCACCCTCTATCAAGAAATAAAGAAAAAAGTAAATTATCAGTACTTGCAGCTATAGGTCTTAGTATCAACAATTATTCATAAACTAATGACAAGACATCGGCTGCAAGGGTTTCCTATATCCTTAATGCAACAATTGAGCATCGAGAGGTGCACTGCACGCTGCGCACGGAAGAGAGCACTCGGCACAGCCAATGTTGAGTTTTCTCATCTCTCTATGACATTCCAACCTATCACCCCGACCTTCAGCGTCAGTGAATTGTTTGCAGCTGCAAACGAGGCAGAGAACACCCACTCTGCAGTGACCGATCAGCCTATCCTGGCTCCAGTTATCAATGTGCTCATGCACACCCGTATCCTCGAAACCGAAGAGCTGGCCAAGACCCTTGAGGTCAACGTCCGCAAGCTGAGCGGCGCCATCGAGCTACTCACAGGTCTCCCGCTCGGCAAGTTCATCTCTGAGTGGCGACTCCTCCAGTCGCAGGACCTGCTCCTCAACACCGACCTCCCCTACACCGAAGTAGCACAGCGCTGTGGCTATGCCGATGAGTGTTCGCTCATCCTGCTCTACGAGAGGCGCCTCAACACCACGCCACACATCTTCCGCACCGGCTACCGCATCTCCAACCCTATCTACAAGATCAACCAACCTGGGCAGAAGGGGCTCCTGACTGGCGAAAACCGCAAAGCGAAGAACAAAGTATTCGTCAAGAAGTAGGACATCCTAAAACGCGTACTGGGTTTAGGATGCCAAGGACAAGGCATCCTTCATCGCGTACCAGATTTAGGATGCCGAGAAACAGGGATCCTACAACGCGTACCGAGTTTAGGATGCCAAGAAACGGGGATCCTACAACGCGTACCGAGATTAGGATGACATGAACCTAGCATCCACTATCGCGACAGCGTTGTCAGATTGTCAAATGTAAAATTGTCATTTTTGATTTCACGCTCAATAAATAAGGGCGGCTCACATTAGCGAGTCGTCCTTATTCATAATGCATCAATGAAATCATATTTCTCATACAATCGCTGTAGCGTGCCATCGGCCTTGCAGGTTTCGATGATATCGCTGACGCGCTTCAGCAGGTCTTCATCGCCTTTGCGCATCAAGGCTCCGATCTGGCCATGAGTGAAAGGTTTGTCGAGAAGAGGTGCTGCCAGGCGGTCATCATGCTGCACGTAGTAGGGTGCTTCAACGATCTCTGTGATCATTATGTTGGCCTTGCCTTCTGCGATAAGCTGAGGAATCTCCTCGTTTCGCTGATGCACGACAATCGTTGCCTTAGACAGGTTCTCACGGGCAAACTTCTCATTCAATCCGCCAGGGTTGACCATGACTACCACATCTGGCTGGTCGATATCGTCCAGACAAGTGAAGCGGGTGGCCTCATCCTTACGGCAGAGGATGGTCTTTCCGTTGCTCAGATACCCTTCGGACATAAGCATCGTCTCCTTACGCGCCTCAGTGACGGTGATGCCACACATGGCGATGTCAAAGAGCGAATCGTTGAGCATATCTTCTGTCAACGTTGGCCAGGACGTCGGCACATAGCAGATTTCTACGCCAAGGTCTTCGGCAATGATTTCGGCCAGATCAGTATCAAAGCCCCAATAGATGTTTGTCTGCGGATCGAGGTAAGACAACGGACGATAGTCGCCTGTGGTGCCGACGAGCAATGTGCCTCGCTGACTGATCTCGTCAATCCTGCTGGAGGCCTTGTCAGAAGAGCTACAACTCACGGCCATCATTGCAGACACACAGGCAACGACTATGAGCAACTTTTTTAATAAGCATTGTTTCATATTCAAAGTATTATCTCGGCGCAAATATAGACATTTTCTGCCTTTTTTGCAAATCTGGAATTAAAATAAGAAAATAATGTCAAAAAATTGGACACTTTTGGTCTCATAAAGTCGATTCTTGGCTTTATGTGGCTTTTTTTCGTTATAAAGCCTCATCTTTGCAGCACCAAAAATCGTATGGGATGAAAAGGATTCTATTCTTACTTCTAGGTGTGGCAATGATGTCTGTCGGCATGGCGCAGCAACAATTGCAACTCTCACTCGGTCAAGCCATCAATATGGCTCAGCAGCATTCACCAAGCGCTGTAGCAGCACAACATACGCTGGAGAGCGCTTATTGGACGTATCGGTATTACCTGGCCAACTATAAGCCATCGATGACACTGACCACTTCTCCGGAGTTTAACCGTGGCATTGAGCGGGTCATACAGCCCGATGGTACCAATAGTTTTGTGCATGTGAGTCAAGTGAACAGTGATATCTCGCTGCAGATCACACAGAATATTCCACTGACTGGCGGCAGCCTTTTTATCAACAGCTCACTGATGCGCGACGATCAGATTGAGGGTGATGGCAAGACCTCTTATCGCTCGCAACCTATTACTATCGGCTATCAGCAGAGTCTCTTAGGTTACAACGAATTGAAGTGGAATCGTCGCATCGAACCTCTGCGATGGCAGGAAGCTCAGAAGCAATACAATGAGACGATGGAACTGGTGGCTTCGCAGGCAAGTCTCTATTTTTTCGAACTGGCAGCGGCACAGACAGATGTGGATATCGCGCGTAGCAACCTGGCATCGGCCGACACGCTCTGCCGTTATGCTGAAGGTCGATATAACATCGGCACGATCACCGAAAATGAGATGCTGCAACTGCAACTCAACAAACTGCGCGAAGAAACCAATCTGCTCGATGCCGACATGAATCTACAATCTGCTGCCGAGGCGCTTCGCAACTTCCTCAACCTGCCCACCACTACGCAGTTACAAGTTTTGACCGATGACAACGTGCCGCAGTTGGAAGTTCCGTTGGCCGAAGCTCTGGATTTGGCATTGAAGAATAGTCCTGATCCTGACTCTTACAAGCGTTCGCAGTTGGAAAGCCGTCAGAACCTGGCATACACCAAAGCGAATACAGGTTTGAAAGCTGACCTGTATCTGCAGTTCGGATTGTCGCAGACAGGTCAGGAACTTCGCGATGCGTACAGAGATCCGACAGACATGCAGTATGCTTCAATTTCTATTTCCATCCCAATTTTGGATTGGGGACGAGGTAAGGGACGACGTCGCGTAGCACAATCGAACGTAGATCTGGCCGATATCCACGCCGAACAGGGTATGAAGAGCTTCGAGCAGAACGTTACGAAGATGGTGCAGCAGTTCAATCTACAATCTCGACGCGTATCGGTGGCAAGCCAAGCTGACAAGACGGCCGAGCGCCGCTATGAGGTGGCACGAAGGCTCTATGTCATGGGCAAGAGCACAATTCTCGACCTCAATAGCGCCATCAGCGAGAAAGATTCGGCTCGTCGAAACTATATCCAGAGCCTTTCGACATATTGGCGACTATATTATGGACTTCGTTCGATGACAGGATACGATTTTGCAATGAATATTCCAATCACTTGGCAACTGCCGTCAAATCTTTAATTTCTTGATTTCTATATCTCCGTCAAAGGAAATCATAAGAAATTAATGATCTGCAACTAAATTGATTTTCTTTGATTTCTTTGATGGACAAAAATTTTTGAAAAATGGATAAGATTCTCACTCCTAAACCCTGGTATCTCCGCTATAAATATTATATAATGTGTGGCGCCGCCATCTTCGGCCTTATCATCTACGCTCTTACCCTCTCCCTCGGCCCCAGCCGTCAGCGTATCGATGAGGAAGACGTGAAGATTGGTGAAGCAAAGATGGCACCTTTCCTCGAGTATGTCGATGTAGAAGGCCTCGTGCAGCCAATCCGCACCTTGCGTGTCAATACCC
Organism: Bacteroidales bacterium; assembly: GCA_045600445.1. GTDB lineage: Bacteria > Bacteroidota > Bacteroidia > Bacteroidales > UBA3663 > Liminaster. The sequence continues at coordinate 31,285 of JAZRXZ010000095.1, forward strand.
GAGAGTCGGGTAGCGTGCTGCGAATCCTTGCCGAAGACGGTCAGACCATCCATCAGGGCGATACGATCCTCGTGTTGAGCAATCCTGAACTGGAGCGCGCCATCGAGGACCAGCGCGATGACCTTGCACGTCAGCATACGGCTTACGAGGAGCAGAAGATCGAGCAGGAGAAGCTTAGATTGCAACTGCAGAAGCAGACCTTGCAGGCGCGATATGAGCAGCAGCGTCTCGATAAGAATATCGTCCTCGACCGTGAGGAGCACAGTATGGGTATCAAGAGTAAGGCGCAGCTCGAAGTGGCAGAAGATGAATATCGTTATCAGCAGCAGCGTACCGAACTGGATACGCTCTCGCTTCGCAACGATTCCGCTTCGGCTGTACTTCGTAGTCAGATCATGGCTCGCGACATGGAGCGTGAGCAGAAGAAATACAAGCGCTCGTGTGATCGTCTGGATGACCTCGTGGTACTTGCGCCTTGTGACGGTCAGCTGAGCTACATCTCAGCTACACTCGGTCAGCGTGTAGGTGCTGGTGAG
>JAZRXZ010000096.1:0-3939 GCA_045600445.1 Bacteroidales bacterium
GTCTATGAAGTAGTGGAGCGACTCCTGATTGAGGCGCTGTCCGTGACAAGAGGGACAGGTCTGCACCGTGCTGAACGACTCAGCCCAGCGGCGTTCCTTGGCCGAAGCATCATCGCCAGCAGCATCCTCGAGATACTTCACCAGACCCTCATAGGGCATCGTCATCATCGAGTAGCCGACCGACTCTTCGGAGACGTGATAGCTCTGGCCCGTGCCCGAAAGGACAGCCTCGATGGCATCGTCGGGCAGCTGAGAGATGGGATCGTCGATCGAGCAGTCATAGGTCTGCAGCAGCGCCTCGATCTGCCAGAAGATCATCGACTTCTTCTGCTTACCCAGCGGCACGATGCCACCTTCGGCAATGCTCAGCTTGGGGTTAGGGATGATTTTGTCACGATCAACCATCGTGACGGTACCGAGTCCGTGGCAGTGCGGACACGCTCCCATCGGGCTATTGAAAGAGAAGTCATGTGGAGCAGGATCCTTATAGGAAATGCCGGTCACAGGATCCATCAGCGTGCGGCTGTAGTAGCGCACCGAATCAGGAAGGTCGGCCGAGAGAATCATCATCATACCCTCTCCCATTCGCATGGCCAGACGGACGCTCTCTCGCAGTCGGTGCTCGTCAATCTGCTCCACGCGCATCTTATCTACTACGAGCTCGATGCTGTGGTTTTTATAGCGGTCGAGCTGCAGGCCATGAAGTATCTCGCGCATCTCTCCATCGATGCGCACATTGAGGTAACCCTTCTTGCGAAGGTTCTCGAACAGATCGCGATAATGTCCCTTACGGTTGCGTACCAGAGGCGACAATAGATATACGCGCTGGCCATCATAGTCCTTGAGAATGAGGTCGATAATCTGATCTTCGCTAAATCGCACCATCTTCTCACCACTTAGATACGAGTAAGCTTCGCCAGCGCGAGCATAAAGCAGACGCAGGAAGTCATAGATCTCGGTAGTGGTACCGACCGTAGAGCGCGGATTATGATTGGTTGTCTTCTGTTCGATACTGATGACTGGGCTCAATCCACTGATCTTGTCAACATCCGGACGCTCAAGATTACCCAGGAAATTACGGGCATAGCTTGAGAACGTCTCGATATAGCGCCGCTGACCTTCGGCATAAATAGTGTCGAAGGCCAGCGATGATTTACCCGAACCTGAGAGTCCGGTGATGACGGTTAACGAGTGACCCGGGATGGTCACATCGATATTCTTCAGATTATGGACGCGAGCGCCCAGTACTTCAATCATTAGCAGTTATTATTCTTTTGCTTTCCAACCGAGAGCTGCAGCACCGAGGACAGCAGCATCAGCTGACTTAAGACCTGAAGGCAATACCTTGATCTTGCCCTTCCAGATAGCGAGGAGGCTGTTCTCCATTGCCTCGACGATAGGCTTCATCAGGAGGTCACCTGCCTGTGCAAGGCCGCCGAAGAGGATGATAGCCTCAGGAGCAGAGAATGCGATAAAGTCTGCAAAGGCCTCGCCCATGATCTTACCAGTGAACTCGAAGATCTCCTTAGCAAGTGCATCGCCCTTCTGAGCTGCATCGAATACATCCTTAGAAGTGATCTTATCAAGTTCGATAGCGCGGAGCAGAGAATCCTCAGTACGTGTCTGGAGGAATTCACGAGCAGAACGTGCTACACCAGTAGCAGAGCAGTAGCACTCGAGGTGATCGGTGTGACCACAGCCGCAGAGACGGTTACCCAGATGACGAACGCGAACGTGACCGAGCTCACCTGCAAAGCCATCGTGACCATAAACGAGCTCACCATTGATAACGATACCAGAACCGACACCGGTACCGAGGGTGATCTCGATGAAGTCGCGCATACCCTTAGCAGCACCATAGGTCATCTCACCGATAGCAGCAGCGTTAGCATCGTTAGTAACAGCAACTGGAATACCAAGACGCTCATAGAGGCTCTCTGCCAATGGGAGGACACCCTTCCAAGGGAGGTTTGGAGCGAACTCGATGTTGCCAGTGTAGTAGTTTGCATTAGGGGCACCGATACCGATGCCAGTGATCATCTGAGCACCACCAACCTCATCCATCACCTGACGGAGAGCAGCTGCAATGGCGTCGATGAAGTCATTGAAGTCTGGATAGTTCTGTGTTTTGATGGAGGTTGTAGCCACAACGCGGCCACGGGTGTCGGCAACACCCATTACGGTGTTAGTACCACCACAGTCAATGCCGATAACATAAGGTTTGCAAGTAACCATTTTGAGGATATTTTAATGTGTTTATAAGATGTTGTTCTTTAACGGGTGCAAATTTACTTTTATTTTGCGAAATAAGCAAGAAAACCAGTCATAAAAAATGCAGTTTTGGACATTTTGGTAAATTTTAACGCAAAATGAGCACCTGACCTGCATGAACCGTTGCCGAAACCAGTTTATTACGCTTCATGAGCGACGTCACTCGAACACCATATAGCTGCGAAATGCTCCACAACGATTCGCCTCCTCGTACCACATGCTGCTCGTGTCCCTTGTCGGCTTTCTTGTTCTTTTTTTGTAAATAAATGATATTGCCTTCCTTGAGTACCGACTGCTTAGTCAGGTCGTTCCAGTTGCGAAGTTTTCGCTTCGACAAGCCAAATTCTTTAGCGATAACCGATAGGTCATCATCCTTTGTGCAGATTACATATTTAAGTCCTCCTCTAGCCTTTGTAACATATAGTTTATGGATCTCAGCTAGCGTCTTAGAATTCTTGACATCATAAGCATCCAGATGGTTTTTTTCAATCAGATTGATGAGCAGGTAGCCATACTTAGGATTAGTAGCGTAACCACAGCTTTTCAGGCCATGTGCCCATCCTTCATAATCTCGAACGTCAAGAGCAAATAGCGGATTATAGCGTGTATTATTGCGGAGGAATGTACTATGATACTCAAAACCCTCCTCTACTGAAGAGAATTTGCAGAAAGGCTCATCCTTTGCATCATCATCACACTTTACCACCGGACCTTTCCAGCCTCGACTATAAGCTTTAATACCAAAGTGATTCTTTGCCTCTACAGCCAAGTAGCTCGATCCGTAATCCGACTCCAACATACCCTGCGCTAAAGTGATTGATGCTGGCACGCCATACTTTTTCATTTGTTTGCGCGCCTCTTCGCCATATTTATCGCAATACTGTTGCGCAGTCAGCCTTGTACCCAAAGGCGGACACTTAGCCTTCTTAGCTGCTTGCATAGAAGGGAATGCTACAAGCCATAGTAGCAGCAATACGGTCGAAAAAAGAGTTTTTTTCATGGAATAGGAACAAAAAACTTGTTTCATATAAAAATTTGATTTATATTTGCGCATCCAAGATGCATTTATAATATACAAAAGACATGAAAACTAAAGAAATCGCTGCAAAGATAAGTATTTTTGACGAAAAAGAGCTATCTGAAGAGCAAAAAAATGTTATAGAAGCCGCAAAACGTGCGACAGCGGGGTCTTATGCACCTTATTCGCATTTCAAAGTAGGCGCTGCTTGCCTGCTTGACAACGGAGAAATCATCAGTGGTTCCAATCAGGAGAACGCCGCGTATCCCAGTGGACTCTGTGCTGAGCGCACCACTTTATTTTATGCTATGGCTAAGTATCCGGAAGCGAGAGTACTCAAGTTGGCCGTTGTTGCCTGTGATGATCAAGGAATCTTTACAGACGATATAGCAGCTCCCTGTGGCGCCTGTCGTCAAGTCATCTACGAAACCGAATGCCGGTCGCAAGGACCCATCGAAATACTTCTCCCATCCGCAAAAGAAGGTGTTTACGTCTTCGAAAGTATAAAAATTTCGACCTGTACGGTTAAGCAGCACAAAATCTGATTTTCCCATCTTCAATCCAGCCAGCGAGTTCATCATCAGCCATTGCAACAGCAATAGAAGCCAAAGCAGAACTCCCAGCTTTAGACCAAGACATTCCGTTATGCT
>JAZRXZ010000097.1:0-1341 GCA_045600445.1 Bacteroidales bacterium
AACATCTGCGTTATCATCAAGAAAGAGAACATAACCAAGGTGAAAGTTGGTGTCCAGAACCTCATTGTCAAGGAGGAAATAGACCGAATAATGGAGGAACGAATGGTGCAATTCGGCTCTTATCGCCTCCAATAACACCCAATAATCACCACTATCAGCGTGTAAGTGCAATTATCCACAAGTTATGAAAAAGTGAGTTGGTCACTCTTCCGTAACGCAGTTCCTTTGCGCTCGCTATGATACACATAGCCTTCGATTATCAACAAAATAAAATCATACAAGTATGTCAAACATCTGCAAGACAGTTACCCTGCGTACACGTAAGATTAAGAACGGTACGCAACTCAGCTTCTACCTCGACTACTATCCTGGCTATAGGGATGAGCTTACCATGAAGGTACAGAGGCATGAGTCGCTTGGCATCTACATCTTCGCCAAGCCTAAGAACCAGCGCGAGCGTGACTACAACGAGCGCATGACCGAGAAAGCCGAGGCACTGCGCTGCCGACGCTATGAGAGCATTGTGAACGAGCGCTATGACTTCTTTGACAAGGAGAAGCAGAAAGGCGACTTCCTCAAGTACTTCAAGATGAAGGCTGAGAAGAAGAACACGAAGTGGGAGAATGTTTATAAGCACTTCGAAGCCTTCTGCGAGGGCAAGTGCATGTTCGGTGAAATCAACGTTGACCTGTGCAACAAGTTCAAGGACTACCTCTATACTGCTCCACAGACCATTCACAAGAAGCAGAAGCTTCACACTAACACCGTTGCCGGCTATTGGTCAACCTTCCGTGCCGTGCTCCACACAGCCTACAAGGATCATAAGATTCAGGAGAATCCCAATGGCTTCCTTGACAGGATAGACACCATCCCGACCGAGAAGGAACACCTCTCACAGCCTGAGCTCGTAAAACTTGCCAACACCGACTGCAAGGGGGCTGTATTGAAGAAGGCTTTCCTCTTTGCCTGCCTCACCGGACTCAGAAAGAGTGACGTAAAGGGGCTTACTTGGAAGAAGATACAGCCTTACGGAGACGGAGGCATGTTCATCACGGTGAGAATGCAGAAGACACAGCAGCTGGTCAACAACCCTATTTCGGAAGAAGCACTTGAGCTTATAGACTTCTACGATGGCGAACACAATCCCGATGACAAGGTGTTCCCTGAGTTCAAGGACAAGATGACAGGTACGGTCTTGAAGAACTGGCTAAAGGCTGCTGGCATCACCAAACACATCACCTTCCACTGCGCACGTCATACCTTCGGTTCGTTGCAGGTTGATGCTGGTACAGGAATCTACACCGTCCAGCACATGCTCGGTCACAAGAACGTTGAGACCAC
>JAZRXZ010000098.1:0-5306 GCA_045600445.1 Bacteroidales bacterium
CACTGCTGCCACTGGTTCCAGCCATTGACCGAGACCACCGCTGAGAAGCATGACTCATTTATGGAGTATGACTGGAAGGGTGGTATGATTGAGGAGTTCGAGGGCAAGAGCCTCGTACAGCAGGAGCCAGATGCTTCGAGCTTCCCTTCAGGCGGTATCCGTGCAACCTTCGAGGCACGTGGTTATACTGCATGGGATCCTACTTCACCAGTGTTCATTCTCGATGACTGCCTCTGTATCCCTACCGTATTTATTTCTTATACGGGCGAGGCGCTCGACTATAAGGCTCCATTGAAGAAGGCCCTCAAGGCTGTGAGCGATGCTGCAGTACCTGTCTGCCAGCTCTTCGACCCAGCTGTAAAGCACGTAACCAGCAACCTTGGCTGGGAGCAGGAGTACTTCTTGGTAGATGACGCTCTCTATGCTGCACGCCCTGACTTGATGTCAACCGGCCGCACCCTGATGGGTCACGGTTCGAGCAAGAACCAGCAGATGGAAGACCACTACTTCGGACAGATTCCTACCCGTGTGCAGGCTTTCATGAAGGATCTTGAGATCATGGGTCACCGCCTCGGCATCCCAATGAAGACTCGTCACAATGAGGTAGCTCCTAACCAGTTTGAGTTCGCTCCAATCTTCGGTGAGACCAACTTGGCTGTGGATCAGAACATGCTCATCATGGGTGTGATGAAGAAGATCGCACGTAAGCACGGTTTCCGCGTATTGCTCCATGAGAAGCCATTCGAGGGCATCAACGGTAGCGGTAAGCACAACAACTGGTCACTCTCGACCGATACTGGCGTGATCCTCCTCGCCCCTGGCAAGGATCCTGTATCTAACCTCCAGTTCGTCACCTTCTTCGTAAATATCCTGATGGCTGTGAAGCGTCACGGTGCATTGCTCAAGGCTTCTATTGCATCGGCAACCAACGCTCATCGTCTCGGCGCTAACGAGGCACCACCAGCAATCGTTTCGGCCTTCCTTGGCAAGACCATGACCGACGTGCTCCGCAAGCTCCTCACCGTAGCTGACGACGCAGAGATCGTCATCGCTGGCAAGCAGGCATACGACCTCGGTTTGGTTGAGATTCCACAGATCTTCGTCGATAATACCGACCGCAACCGTACTTCGCCATTCGCTTTCACCGGCAACCGCTTCGAGTTCCGTGCCGTTGGTTCAAAGGCTAACTGCTCTTCGGCAATGACTACTCTCAACGCCATGGTAGCTGAGCAGCTCATCGACTTCAAGGCTGCTGTAGATAAGGAAATGGCTGATGGTGCAAGCATGAAGGTGGCTGTGATGAAGACCCTTAAGCCAATCATCGCTGAGATCATCGACACCGTCTGCTTCGATGGCAACGGTTACTCAGAGGAGTGGCCAAAGGAGGCTCAGAAGAGAGGTCTGGACATCGAGCGTTGCGTACCTAAGATGTTCCTTGAGAACGTTAAGCCAGAGTCAGTTGAGATGTTCACCAAGCTCGGCATCTTCACCCAGGATGAGCTCCACGCTCGTAACGAGGTTAAGTTCGAGACCTATGTGAAGCTCGTACAGATTGAGGCACGTGTACTTGGCGATCTGGCAATCAACCACATCATTCCAGCCGCAACAACCTATCAGTCAATGCTTCTGAAGAATGTGGCTATGATGAAGAGCCTGTTCCCAGCATCTTGGGAGGAGCTCTCAGCACCAGAGATCGCTATCATCAAGAAGATTGCTGCTTTCAACGCTGAGATCAAGAAGCTCGTCGATGCAATGGTTGAGAAGCGTAAGTCAGCTAACCGCATGGAGGACGGCTACGAGAAGGCTCTTGCTTACTATGACATCGCAGAGTCGTTCATCGCCATCCGTCGCCCAATCGATAAGCTCGAAGAGATCGTTGACGATAACCTCTGGCCAATGCCTAAGTATCGTGAGCTGCTCTGGATTCGATAAATATTAAAAGTATTTAAGGGGAGTGAAAAGGGATATGAAAAAGTAGTGAAAGGGACAAATGAATCAGATGTTTAGAATGCTGATCGTCCGATGAGCTATCGTCCCTTTCACTCCCCTTTCACTGCATTTAGAAACCTTTTGATTACTCTTATATTCAGATTACTCTTATACAAAAATATAGTGGATTATGAAAAGGTGTTTTATTAAGGTATTTGTTATGGTTGTGTCTTTTATGGCATTGACCACTGTAGCCAAGGCAGAGGAGCCGGCTACGAGTATTAAGGTAGAAGCTGCGGCTGACGTTGTGAGCAGCTACATCTGGAGAGGTCAGGATTGTGCAGGTTTCAGCATCCAGCCATCGGTGACTATCTCTTCTGAAAAGACAGGTCTGAGCTTTGGTGCTTGGGCATCGGCAGAACTCTTTGAGGGCAATGAATGGGCCAACATGAATGAGTTCGACTGGTTCCTGGAATGGAACAAAGGTGGTTTTATGATCGGTCTTACCGACTATAACTTCTGCACAGGCAAGTATTTCGGTGACTGGAACTTCAGCAGCTCATCAAGCCACACGCTCGAAGCAAACATCAAATATGACTTCGGTCCTCTCGCACTCGCTTGGAATACAGCCCTTGCTGGCGCTGATCATCGCAAAACAGACGATGGCAAGTTGAAGCGAAACTACTCGACTTATTTCGAGGTTTCTGCTCCTTGGAAGCTCGCCGGCATCGAAGGATCTGCTGCGGTAGGTGCATCGCTCTGGAATGACGGATTTACTGCCATCGGCAACGAGAAGCTGAATATCGTCAACGTGAGCCTCACAGCAACGAAGGAGTTCTTCAAGATTCCTTTCTCAGCATCGGTGATCGCCAATCCTCAGACAGATAAGGTATTCTTTGTCATTGGATTGACATTGTAACCCTCTGTCATTCTGAGCGCAAGCGAAGAAACTCATAAATAGAATTTAGTACGGCAGGCATCTGAGGCAAGTGCTGCGAAACAGATTAAGCGAATCGTTTCCATTTTCTTGCGTCTATTGCATTCATTTTCAACTTGGCATTTGCTGAGGGTGCTTGCCTTTTTATTCAATTGTCATTCTGAGTGAAACGAAGAAACTCGTAAAAGAAGGGGCTCCTTATTAAATATACGCGTGAGGTCCTTCACTTCGTTCAGGATGACAATCCTATAGAAAAAACAAAAAATATGAAGAAGATTGAAGCTATCATCCGCAAGACCAAGTTCGAAGAGGTCAAAGAGGCGCTTTTGAACGCCGACATCGACTGGTTTGAATATCACGACTGCCACGGCATCGGACAGAGCCGTCAGGAGCGTATCTATCGTGGTGTAGTTTATAGCACCGATATGATTGAGCGTATGCACATCACCATCATCTGCCGAGATCAGTTCCTGGAGAGTACTGTGAAGGTGTTCCTTGAGACAGCTCACACCGGCAACGTAGGCGATGGTCGTGTGTTTGTGAGCGATGTGCTCGACTGCTACTCGATCCGTACGGGTGAGCATGGAGATGTGGTGTTGAGGGATAAGAAGTAAAGACCCTCCCCTGGCCCCTCCACAAGGGAGGGGAATAGATAGTAATCTTTCGCGAAAAGTACACATACTATCCATATATTCAGGAGCCATTTTATTTAAGGTATAATCATATAGCTGCAAACCCTCCGCAGCATTACAAACTACTCCCCTCCCTTGTGGAGGGGCAGGGGGAGGGTCTATTTATCATGAACGGTATTGATACTCTTTGGGTACTTTTAGGTGCCATGTTGGTGTTCTGGATGCAGCCAGGTTTTGCATTGGTCGAAGCGGGAATGACACGCGCAAAGAACACCGCTAATATATTGATGAAGAACTTCTGCGACTTTATGGCAGGAACGGTGATCTTCTGGCTCGTCGGCTTCTCGATGATGTATGGTTCGGATCACGGATTGCTCGGATGGAGCGGTTTCTGCTTCATCGGTGAGGATTCGAATATTCCTGCAGAGGCTACATTCATCTTCCAGACGGTATTCTGTGCTACTACGGCTACCATCGTCTCTGGTTCGATGGCTGAGCGCACCAAGTTTTCGATGTATATCGTTTATTCTCTGCTGATCAGCCTCTTCATCTACCCTATCGAAGGTCACTGGTCTTGGGGTGGCGGCTGGCTCGCTGAGATGGGCTTCCATGATTTCGCAGGATCGACCGTCGTTCACCTCTGTGGTGGTGCATTGGCATTGGCTGGTGCTATCGTCCTTGGTCCTCGTATCGGCAAGTATGGCAAGGACGGCAAGAGTCGCGCTATCCCTGGTCACAACCTCACGCTGGCAGCTTTGGGTGTCTTCATCCTCTGGCTCGGCTGGTTCGGTTTCAACCCATGTTCTACCGTCGCTATTGCTGACGAAGCAAGCGCTATCTCTGCCGCTCACGTCTTCGTGACTACCAATATGGCAGCAGCTGTGGGCGGTATTGCAGCACTCATCTATACTTGGGTGATCGATGGTAAGCCTTCACTTTCAATGGTTTGCAACGGTGTCCTTGCCGGATTGGTTGGCATCACGGCTGGTTGCGATTGTGTAGATATCTGGGCAGCAGCTCTCATCGGCCTTATCGTCAGTGTGGTAATGTGCTGGAGCGTAAGCTTTATCGATAAGGTTTGTCACGTTGATGATCCTGTTGGTGCAGTTTCTGTACATGGTGTAGGTGGCCTTCTCGGCACCATCCTCACGGGCGTCTTCTGTAATCCTGAGCTCGATGGTGTGGAGTGTAGCGTGGGCGTTCAGGCACTCGGTGCAGTAGTCGTTGCTGTATTCGCATTCGTTATCGGCATGATCATCTTCACAGTTATCAAGAAGACCCACGGCCTCCGCGTTGAGAAGCGCATCGAGGAAGAAGGTCTTGATATCTATGAGCATGGTGAGGCGGCTTACAACTAACAATAATTGACCCTCCCCCAACCCCTCCATAAGGGAGGGGAGTGGTCACCTTTTTGGACACTTTTTTTTGACACAAGAAAAATAAGAATCATCTTTATTACTTACGATTGTTCTTATAAATAATATTATTGTTTAACTCAACAAAATACTAACTACTCCCCTCCCCTGTGGAGGGGTCGGGGGAGGGTCTTCTTTATGGAACAACTTAAACACGAGTGCGGCATCGCCATGATCCGCCTCCTAAAGCCGCTTTCTTACTACCGCGAGAAATACGGTACAGACAACTGGGCGCTGGGGAAACTCTATCTGATGATGGAGAAACAACACAACCGCGGACAGGAGGGTGCAGGTATCGCCTGTGTCCAACTCGATCAGCAACCCGGACATGAATACATGTATCGCGAAAAAGCCGAGGGCAAAGACGCCATCGACCGTGTATTCGCCTCTGTT
>JAZRXZ010000099.1:0-3050 GCA_045600445.1 Bacteroidales bacterium
TTCGTCAGACCAGATGTTTGCCGCCGACTTCCTTCAAATTCCGCGTCGCCACGGACACCCTTGTCTTTGGCTGTAGCCTTCCCACTATCAGGGCGGCTTAGGGACTTACACCCGTTAGAACATGCCCATGCTGGGCGAACCAATAAAAAATATCAACACATGGAACCAAGTGTTGATATTTTTTTTGTTTTATAATATTCCAAACATCTGGCTGACTCTCTTAATTCCTGCCACGAGTTTGTCTATTTCTTCTTCTGTATTATAGAATGAGAACGAAGCTCGGACCGTACCCTGGATGCCCAAGCTATGCATGAGCGGCTCAGCGCAATGATGACCAGTGCGGACGGCAATACCGAGTTTATCGAGTAGCATACCCATATCGTAATGATGAATATCCGCCACAAGGAAACTCATGACAGCAGACTTGTAATCTGCATTACCGAAGATACGCATACCTGGAAGTTTCTTGAATTCCTCCGTGCAATAGTCGAGCAACTGATGCTCATACGCTGCAATATTGTCCATGCCAAGGCTTTCTATATAATCAAGCGCAGTAGCAAAAGCAACAGTATTGATGAAATCAGGTGTTCCAGCTTCAAACTTATATGGAAGGACATTGAACGTTGTCTTCTCAAACGAGACATTCTGGATCATCTCACCTCCACCCTGATAAGGTGGCATCTTATCGAGCCATTCACGCTTGCCATAGAGTACACCTACGCCTGTCGGGCCGTAGATCTTATGAGCGGAGAAAACCAGGAAGTCACAGTCAAGGTCCTGTACATCGACCTTGATATGCGGTGTAGATTGAGCTCCGTCGATCAATACAGGGACGTTCTTCGCGTGAGCATAAGCAACGATTTCCTTCACTGGATTGACCGTTCCTAGCACGTTCGAGACATGAGCAATGCTGACAAGCTTGGTGCGATCGGAAAAAAGACTGCAGAAATGATCCATATCAAGTTCCTGCTTCTCATTAAGCTGCACGTGACGGATGACAATATGCTTACGCGCCTGCAACAATTGCCAGCTGACAATGTTGCTATGATGCTCCATGTCTGACACAATCACCTCATCATCCTCCTGCAGAAACGCTTCACCGAAAGAAGACGCAACGAGGTTGATACTCTCTGTGGTGCCACGAGTAAAGATAATCTCTGCAGACTCTCGTGCATTGATAAACTTCTGCACACGCTGGCGTGAAGCCTCATGAAGATCAGTAGCATCCTGACTCAGGAAATGCACACCACGATGCACATTGGCATTGTGATGCAGATAGCCTTCAGAAATCTTCTCAATAACACAAAGCGGCTTCTGTGTTGTAGCGCCATTGTCGAGGTAAACAAGAGGCTTACCATAGACCTGGCTATCAAGTATAGGGAAATCTTTACGAACAGCTTGAACGTCGAACATGGATAATATACTAAATGAAAATCACCATCCTTGCAACAACGAATTGTGGCTCGGACGGTGATAATGTTATTTAAAGTCGAGACAAAACTTAATAATATTGTCTCTATTTATTCTGACAATCAGAATTACTCAGCTGCTGGAGCCTCTGCTACTGGAGCCTCTGCTGCAGGAGCAGCCTCAGCCTTCTTGCTACGTGAGCGACGGGTCTTAGCCTTCTTCTCACCGCTATCCTTGAGGAGGTTCTCATTGTAATCAACGAACTCGATCATTGCCATCTCAGCGTTGTCACCGAGGCGGTTCTGGCCAAGCTTGAGGATACGAAGGTAACCACCTGGACGGTTAGCAATCTTAACTGCGATCTCACCGAAGAGCTCCTTAACTGCCTCCTTATCCTGGAGATAAGAGAAGACAACGCGGCGGCTGTTGGTGGTATCTTCCTTAGCACGGTTGATGATTGGCTCAGCATAAACGCGGAGTGCCTTTGCCTTAGCAACGGTAGTGTTGATACGCTTAGCCTTAATCAATGATACAGTCATGTTTGAAAGCAAAGCCTCACGGTGAGACTTGGTGCGTCCAAGATGATTGAATTTCTTATTATGTCTCATTGTTGTAATTAATCTTTATCAAGTTTATATTTTGAGATATCCATACCGAACGAGAGGTTAAGGCTCTGGAGGAGCTCCTCAAGCTCAGTGAGCGACTTCTTACCAAAGTTGCGGAATTTGAGAAGATCGGTCTTGTTGAAGACTACCAACTCACCGAGGGTCTCAACCTCAGCGCTCTTCAAGCAGTTGAGAGCACGTACTGAGAGATCCATATCTGTGAGACGGGTCTTGAGCAACTGACGCATGTGGAGGATTTCCTCATCGAACTCCTCATTAACATCAGTCTCTGTAGTCTCAAGAGCGATCTTTTCATCAGAGAAGAGCATGAAGTGATAGATCAAGATCTTAGCAGCTTCACGCAAAGCGTCCTTAGGATGAATTGAACCATCGGTTGAAACCTCAATCACAAGCTTCTCGTAGTCAGTACGCTGCTCTACGCGGTAAGGCTCGACAGTATACTTAACGTTACGGATTGGAGTAAAGATTGAGTCAATGGCAATGGTAGTCAACTCAGCATTAGGATTACGATTCTCCTCTGCTGGTACATATCCACGACCCTTGTTAATGGTCAATGTAATATCAAAACTTGCACTATTGTCCATGTGGCAGATAACCAAGTCAGGGTTAAGTACCTCAAAGCCGCTCATGCCAGAATTCAGGTCACCTGCCTTCAGGATCTCTGCGCCTTTGATCTTAACCGAGACTGTTTCGTTCTCTGTACCTTCGACGATCTGCTTCAAGCGGACCTGCTTGAGGTTAAGGATGATGTTAGTAACATCCTCCATCACACCCGGAATGGTAGCAAACTCATGCTCTACACCGCTGATCTTGACAGAGGTGAAAGCATAGCCTTCCAGTGATGAAAGCAGAATTCGGCGTAAAGCATTACCTACTGTAATGCCATAGCCTGGTTCCAAAGGTCGGAATTCGAACTTACCAGAGAACTGGTCAGCTTCCAACATAAGAACCTTTTCGGGTCTTTGAAATGCTAAAATCGCCATGTGGACTATTTATTATTTAGAGTACAATTCG
>JAZRXZ010000100.1:0-1175 GCA_045600445.1 Bacteroidales bacterium
CGCGCTCATAAGCCCTGAATCGGCAACGACGACGAAGTCCGTCAGGCTGAACCGCTGCACGAAGTCATCGATTATCGGTATCATCGTGCGCCCTTCATACTGGCTTCCGTTGAAGATTGAGTAGGACAGCGGATATCCGTCTTCGCTGACCAGCAGTCCCAGCACTATCTGAGACTCTGCCGTCTTGCCGTCCTTCGAGAACCCTGCCTGGCGAAGCTCGTCATCAGGCTGCGGCATCGACTCGAAGTAGAGTGTCGTTACATCGTAGAACACCAGCCCGATACGGCCGCCCAGAACCTTCACAGTGTGCTCCACGCTTATCTGCTGCACCTTTTCCCGTTGCGTGTTGTACAGCTTATCCATGTACCTGTATATGTTGTGCAGACGGATATCCTCGTCGAAGTATGATTTCAAGTACTCGACAGTTGCAACCTTGCTCTGTGGCTGGCAGACGCGAGCAATCACCAGATGCCGCAAGATATCATCATCGATGGCGTTGAAGCCGATGCTGTCATAGATGTGGTTCAGGATGACCTGTGGAGTGTTGTGAAGCGTCCTCTCTATCCGAGATATGGTGTTCTTTACTTCCTGAAGAGCCTTTTCGCTCTCATCAAAGTCAAGCGAGAGCTGGCCGGTATGGTGATCAATCCAGCAACGTGCCTTACGTTCCAACTCGTCAAGCTCCTCTGGAGAGGATGACACTCCGATGGTCGTGAGCTCCTTGAACTTCCCGGAACTCTTGTCAACGACAACCACGCTGGTCGTGCCCGATTTGTTCTTTCGACGGCGGATAAACATATCCGCAAAGTTACTCAAGGTGACGCGATTCACCCTAAAAATTTTGCGAAAAATAGGACGTGTTGATAATCAAAGTGTTACAGGAACGGGGAAATTGAGCTGTCAAAGTCAGGTAATCCTCTGGTATTGTTGGATATCTAATTTGGGGACCGTGTTGCGTTTGGCCTTGTTTTGCCGCACGGTCCCACGGGTTTCGCAGGTTTTACCGGGAACCGTGTTGTCTTTCACTGTATTTTCCAACACCGTCCTGATGTTTTGGTGCGAAAAATAAACTCCAGCCGATCATAATAGAATCAACTGGAGTTTGTTGTATTGGTTTGAATGATTGTAACTTGTTACAATGCTGCAACCTGTTCTTTAGTTAAGCCTGTGCACTG